>CAYPWQ010000016.1:0-14403 GCA_964414495.1 uncultured Oscillospiraceae bacterium | reverse complement strand
AGGCAAGGGTCTGCAAAACCCTCATTCCCCAGTTCAAATCTGGGTGTCACCTCCAAAAGCAAAAGCACGACGAAAGTCGTGCTTTTGCTTTTGGAGCGAACGCTTTTTGCCGATAGCAAAAAGCGGGCTTATTGAAATCATGCAAGACACCCCTGATGGGATCATCTCCGCGCCAAGAGTCGCCGCAGAGCGGCAGTAGTGCTTCGAAACGCGCCTGCGGGCACAGTCTTGCACACATTCTTCCTTTCCGAAAACCGAGCGCCGGAATATCCGAATCGTCGGGATCAGACACGTTGTCGTCGCGGACTGCATATCGTTCGCGACGACTTTTTCGTTGAAAAGTCATTGCTATGCATTCCGTCGCTCTGTCTTTTCAAATTGCAAACGCTTGCCCGCAAGGGGCGCGTCACATCCGTTAGCAGCAAAGCCGCTAACGGCTGCGCAGTCGCTGGTTTGCGATTTGATCATTTGCGCCGCCGAAAAATACCCGAATCGTCGGGATCGGGCGCGTCACCGCGCATCATAACGCAGCAGGCCCGTTCGCCCCCATGCAGAGGGCGGACGGGCCTGTATCATATATAATGTGGAATGTGTCCTGTGCACCGCGGCATCAGGGACGATCCTGATGCTCTTTTTTCCGGGCCTCGAAGGTCTCCAGCATGTTTTTCAGATGCTCGTCCAGTGGGCGCTCGGAGCGGAAGGGCTGGAAGAAGTGATACTGCTGGGCCGTCTGCTCGTGGACGGCGCGGATGTGGGACTTGATGCGCTCGTAGCGGACGATGACCTCGTTCTCCTCGGCGAACTGCTTCAGCTTCACGATGAGCTGCGCGGAGTTGACCGCGTCGATGAGGAACACGCCGAAAAACAGGCCGACAACGAAGGAAAAGGCCAGATTGTTGGACAGCCAGCTCAGCGCCTTCAGAATGCGGGGATGGATCAGAAAGGAATAGACCGCGCCGAGGGCCGCCCAGATCAGGGAGAATTTGGGGCAGATGATGCCCTGGATGTTGCCCCAGTCGTCGCGGTAATCCCAGAGGCGCACCTTCAGCACCTTCAGGCAGAGCAGGCCTGCGATGTATTCGATCACTGTCATAGCCACGGCGGAGCCGAGGAACAGCAGCGCGCGGTTCCAGAAGGGATCGGCGATGAGGCTGCGCTCCTCCAGCGAGGTGATGAGGAACATGATGCAGAGGCCGAAACCATACAGCGGCACATAGGGGCCGGTGCAGAAGCCGGGGTTGATCCACTTCCGCTCGGGATTGGCCCGGGAGAGGAAGCGGCGGAACAGCAGCTCCATGACCCAGCCGGACACGGAGCCCACAAAGAACAGAAATGCCAGCGCGAAGAACAGATTCACGAAAAAACTCCTTTCAGACAGCGACCGCTCAGGAGAACAGCCACACCACCACGCCCAGGATCACCAGCACGATGCCGGTGGCGCGGTTCAGGGTCTTTGGTTCCGCTTTGTTCGCAAAAACGGCGGCGATGCGGGCCCAGAGCAGGGTGAAGATCACGCAGAGGACAAAGACCGTCCAGTCCGGCGTGCCGCCGAGGGCGAAGTGAGACACCGCGCCGGGGAGGGCGGTGAAGGTCATGATGAACACGCTGGTGCCCACGGCGGTCTTCAGCTCGTAGCCCAGCACAGAGGTCAGGATCAGCAGCATCATCATGCCGCCGCCCGCGCCGATGAAGCCGCAGATGAAGCCGATCACCGTGCCGCAGGCGAGGGACTGCACCGCCCGCTTTCTGGCGCTGACGCCCTGCATAGCCTCCTTGGTGGTCATGACGGGACGGACGATGAACTTCACGCCCAGCAGGAAGGTCATGACCACGGAGAAGCCGCCCATGGTGCTGGAGGGGACGAGGCTTGCGATGTAGCTGCCCACCACCGTGAAGGCCAGAACGCTGGCCATCATGATGAGGCCGTTTTTCACATCCAGATTCTTGTTCTTATGATAGGTATAGGCGGAGACGGCGCTGGCCAGCACGTCGGAGGACAGGGCAATGCCCACCGCCATGTAGGGGTCCATGTGGAGAAAGGTGATGAGCATGGGGCTGATGACCGCCGCGGCGCTCATGCCGGCAAAGCCGGTGCCGAGGCCGGCGCCCATGCCGGCGAAAAAGGTGACAAGAACGGTGAAAAGCAGATCCATAAAACGCAATGACCTCCCGGGCGCGGTCTGTGCCCTGTGAAAGAATGAGCTCGCCGCCAAAAGCAGCGTAAAAAATGCAAAATCAGTTTACTCCGGCGAGCCCCGCTTTGCAAGCGTCGATCCGCGGCGACCGTCGCATTCTGCGGAAAAAGGAGAGGCCTGCCGGTTGTGAAAAAAATTTGCTGACAGCAAACCAAAAAAGCGCAGCACGGCTGCGCGTCAATGCAATAATCTGTAAAAAACAAGCGATAACAAGTGGGAAAGAAAATGCTGGAGAAAAAGCAAAAAGCGACGCAAAAGCTGGAATATATTAGGCAATTCGCGAAAATTCCACTTGAAAGAAAATGACTTTTTTGCACGAATGAAACAACTTGTTATCGAAAATTACGAAGATATTGTGGAAATTGTCAATTTGACTACAGATTCGCGTCGCGCTAATATGAGAGCGCGGCATACCAGACATTTTATATGGTATGAGCAAAAATACAAAAGCTGTAGATTGTTTTAGGAGGAACGTATGAAAAAGATTCTGTGTCTCATTCTTTCCCTCGTGATGTGCCTGAGCCTGGCCGCATGCGGCGGCAGCGGCGACGAAGGCGGCGAAGATGAGGGCGGCGAAGCCGAAGGCATCAATAAGAAGGTCTGCTTCATCAGCAGCGTTGGTCTGGGCAACGACTTTACCAACCTGATCTGGAAGGGCATTGAGCAGCTGGGCGAAGAGGGCTGGGAGACCAACGTCATCGAGGCTACCCAGGCCGCTGAGTACGCCGATCAGATCCGCGCCTGCGCAGCAGAGAACTACGACGTGGTCTTCATCTTCGGTGATGAGGTCGCTACCGTTGCTGTGGAGCTCTCTGAGGAGCTGGCCGAGAGCAACCCCAACATGCATTTCTTCCTGCTGGATACCTACATGGAGCAGGATGCACCCAACTGCACCAGCGTTGCAGTCGATACCTTTGAGTCTTCCTTCATCGCCGGTTATGTGGCAGCTGCCAACACCACCGTCGGCAAGGTCGGCTGGATCGGCCACACCGATATGTTCAAGATCACCCGCTTCCGCGATGGCTTCATCAACGGTGTGAAGTACTACAACGAGCAGAACGGCACGAATGTGGAGTATGTCTCCGCCTTCACCGGCGACTACAACGACCCCGTCAAGGGCTATGAGACCGGTATCTCCATGATCGAGAACTACGGCGTTGACGTGATCTATCAGTGCAACTACAACGGCGGCCCCGGCGTCATCCAGGCCTGCGCGGAGAAGGGCATCAAGTGCATCGGCGTCGATGACTGGCAGGGCTACATTGATGACTGCGTGTTCTGGTCCGCCATCAAGTCCATGGACATCGTGACCTACACGCTGGGTTCCGAGTATGCCAACGGCGCAGAGTTCGGCGCGTTCCTGAACTTCAATGCTGCCAACGGCGCCAAGGCCTATGACACCCGCGACGAGGCCAACGTCTCTGCTGAGACTCTTGCCGGCGTGAAGGACATCATGGCCAAGATCGGCGACGGCTCTCTCGACATCTACGAGGGCTTCGACGAGTACAGACCCTGATCCGAATATCTGAAAACGACTGAAAAAGGGAGGGGCTCTACCCCTCCCTTTTTTCCAATAGAAGAGGAGGAAACGGAGTTGTCAGAGTATAAGCTCACCATGACGGGCATCCGAAAGACCTTTGGTGCTCTTGTGGCAAACGACCATATCGATCTGGCAGTCCGCGGGGGCACGATCCACGCCATCATCGGCGAGAACGGCGCCGGAAAGAGCACGCTGATGAGCATCCTTTCCGGCGTGCAGAAGCCGGACGCAGGCGAGATCGCGCTGGATGGAAGGCCTGTGGAGATCCACGACCCCACGGACGCCGTGGCCAACGGCATCGGCATGGTCTATCAGGAATTCATGCAGTATCCCGGCCTGACGGTGCTGGACAACATCATCATGGGCTATGAAAAGAACCGCGGCGTGCTGATCGACCGGCAGGGCATCCGGAAAACGCTGGAGGAGATCTGCCGGAAGTACGGGATGCAGGTCCCGCTGGACAGCCGCGTGGAAAAGCTGCCGGTGGCCATGCTGCAGCAGGTGGAGATTATCAAGGTGCTGTACCGCAGTGCGGAGATCCTGATCCTGGACGAGCCCACGTCCGTGCTGACGCCGCAGGGCATCGAGGGCCTGTTCCAGGCGCTGCGGAATCTCCGCGACATGGGAAAGACCGTGATCATCATCACCCACAAGCTGAAGGAGGTCATGGAGATCGCGGATGATATCACCGTTCTGAAGGATGGAAAGGTCACGGGACGGCTCTCCAAGGCGGAGGCGGACGAGCATCTGCTGGCGCGGCTCATGGTGGGCCGCGAGGTGATGCTGCAGGCGGAAAAGCTGCCCTGCACGCCGGGCGAAGAGCTGCTGCGCGTGGAAGGGCTTTCCGTGCGGGATGCCAAAGGCGTGGAGCGCGTGAAGCGGGCTTCGCTCCATATCCGCGCCGGTGAGATCGTGGGCATCTGCGGCATCGCGGGCTCCGGCGAGAGCGAGCTGGTGGCTGCCATCATGGGCCTGACGGACGTGGAAAAGGGCAGCAGCATCCGTCTGGAGGGCGAGGAGATCAGCGGAAAGACTGTGGCAGAGCGCCGGATCCGCGGGATCGGCTATGTGCCGCAGGACCGCAACCGCATGGGCGTCAACCGGCGCGGCGCGATCTGGGAATCGGCCTTTATGGGTCACCACATCGCCTCCGGCCTGTTCCGCAAGCCCCTGATCGACAAGAAGGAGAGCAGGGACTTTACCGACCGCGTGGTCGGCAATTTCAGCGTCAAGGCGCAGAGCATCAACGACAGAGTCTCCTCTCTGTCCGGCGGCAATGTGCAGAAGCTGGTGGTGGGCCGCGAGTTTTCGGATAACTACAAGCTCATGATCATGGAGGATCCCACCCGCGGCATCGACATCGGCGCCATCGAGTTCATCTGGAAAAAGATCATCCGCTATGCCTCGGAGGGGGCCGGCGTGCTGCTGGTGAGCCATGAGCTCAACGAGGTCATGCAGCTCTCCGACCGCATCTGCGTAATGCACAACGGCGAGCTGATCGAGCTGGAGAACGGCCCGCAGATGACGGAGAAGGAGATCGGACTTTATATGCTGGGAGGTGCAAAGAATGAACAGGCACGGGAAACTGTCTGAGCGGCTGCGGCTGCCGGACGACTTCTGGACGCTGGAGCGGCATTCCAATGCCATCCGCTATCTGCTGGCAGTGGTCTTTGCACTGCTGGCGGGCTGCCTGCTGTTTATCCAGCAGGGGGCAGATCCGCTGCATGCGACCTATGTCATGTTCCAGGGCGGTCTGTCCAACATCGTGAATTTCGGCACCTCCATCCGCTGGGCCACGCCCAACCTGGTGGCCGGCGCAGCGGTGATCATCGCGTTCCGCTCCGGCTTTCAGAACATGGGCATCGAGGGCCAGCTGCTGATGGGCGCGCTGGCGGCGGCGCTGGTGGGCGCGTATGTGCAGCTTCCGCACATCCCGCATCTGCTGCTGTGCTTCCTGGCGGCGGGACTGGCCGGGGCGCTGTATGCGCTGATCCCGGCGCTGATGCGCCTGTATTTCAACATCAGCGAGATGCTGGTGACGATGATGCTGAACTTCATCGCATCGTTCTTTACTTATTATTATGTATACTGGATCCTGATGGGCGGCTCCAGAAGCAGCACGGGCTCTGTCGCCATCAAGACGGAGAACATCGCCGAGACCGCTGAGATGGGAACGCTCATCAAGGGCACCACCGCGTCCACGGCCTTTATCTGGGGCATTGCGATCCTGCTGCTGCTGAACGTGGTGTACAAGCGCACCGTGATCGGCTATGAGGCAGAGCAGATCGGCCAGAACATGGAATATGCCCGGGCGGGCGGCGTGAACGTGGTCAAGCGCTTTTTCCAGATCTTCCTGTTCTCGGGCTTTGTGGCCGGTCTCTGCGGCGGCATGGAGGTCTGCGGCTCCTATCACTATTTCCTGGCGAACTTCCCCGGCAACCTGGGCTGGGAGGTCTTTATGGTGGCCAACGCCTCGCACTATGATCCCATTGCGCTGATCTTCATCTCCTGCATCTGGGGCGTGATGAAGTCCGGCTCTCTGCAGCTGGAGCGCGTGACGACCCTGACCCGCTACTCCGTGAACATCATCCAGATGCTGTTCATTCTGTTTGTTGCGGTGGACTATGTGGGCTTGTACCGCAAGTATCAGGCGAAGGCCCGGATCCGCCGGGAGAACCGCCTTGCCGAAAAGGAGGGACATGCTGCATGACGACACTGGAAATGCTGTTTGGTCACGTGACCATGGCGGCTGCCGTCCGCGTGGCCTGCCCCATGATCATTGCGGCTATGGGCGGCGTGTTCTGCCACAGCGCGGGCGTGTTCAGCTTTGCCTATGAGTGCATGATGCTCTGCGGCGCGTTCTTCGCGGCTTACGGCTCCCATATTTCGGGGAGCTATATGGTCGGTGCGCTGTTTTCCAGCGGCATCGGCGTGCTGCTGGCGGGCGTGTTCGGCCTGTTCGTCTACAAGCTGAAGGCCAACGCCATGCTGGTGAGCAGCGCGCTGAATATGAGCGCCTGGGCCCTGACAACGCTGCTGCTGCATACGATCTTCGGCGTGCGCGGCCGCGTGGTCAGCGACACGATCATCAACTATCCCAAGATCCATCTTTCCTTCCTGGATCGCTTCCCCACGCTGAGCTACATCCTGAACGATCACATCTGGATGGTCTATTTCGCCTATCTGCTGGCTGTCGTGGCCTTCATCGTGATGTACTACACCCGCTTCGGCCTGCGCTGCCGCGGCGTCGGCATCAATCCCGTGGCGGCGGAGACGGCCGGCATCAACGTGAGCCGGACGCGCTGGACGGCGCTGATGATGATGGGCTTTTTCTCCGGCCTCGCCGGTTCGTACATGCCCATGTCCGGCCTCAGCACCTTTAACGAAAACATGACCTCCGGCGTGGGCTATCTGGTCTGGGCCGCCATTCTGGTGGGCAAGGGCAATCCCCTGCTGACGGCGCTGACCTGCTTTATCTTTGCCTATACCGATGCGCTTTCTACGGTGCTGACGGCACTGGAGGTGCCCATGCAGCTGGTCAGCATGATCCCGTACATGACGGTCATCGTGACGCTGCTGATCGTGGGGATCAAGTCCTTCAAGGGCCGGGCCAGCATTGCCTGATGGCCCGGCCATATTCGCCGGCGGCAGCGCCGATCGGCTCTCGGAGGTATTATCATGAAATTTCTGGTTGAATCTGCGCTTCTGACACACGGCCTTGCTTCGTACTCGCAGGAGGATCTGAGACGGGCCTGGACACTGGAGGAGCCCTGCATCGTCTGGCTGGAAAAGGGCGAGATCCGCACCGGCACCATGGAGGAGTATCTGCCCTTCCGCGCCCGGGCAGCGGAGATCAGACGGGTGAGCTGCGATTCGCTGGACCGCGCGGCAGCGGAGGGGAAGGACGGTGCAATGACCGCCTCTGCCACCATGCTGGCGGCAAGCCGCATGGGGATCCCCATTGCGGTGACCAGCGGCATGGGCGGCATCGGCGACATCCGCGGCGAAACGCTCTGCCCGGATCTGCCCGCGGTGCGGGACATCCCGGTGGCGCTGATCGCCACCACGCCGAAGGACGTGGTGGACATCGGCGCGACGCTCGCCTGGTTTCGCAGCGAGGGCGTCCCGGTCTATGGACGCTATGAGGCGGTGGACAGCGGCTTTATGGTGGCGGGCGAGCGCCACGCGCTGGACGGCGTGTGGCCCGGCGGTCTGCCGAAGCCGCCGGTCCTGCTGCTGAATCCCATCCCGGAGGAAAAGCGCCTGCGCATCCCCCATGTGGTGGAGGACGCCATTGCAGCGGGCAAGGCGGCGGAGGAACGGGGCGAGGCCTTCCATCCGGCGGCGAACCGGGCCTTTGACCGGCTCTCGCAGGGGCTCTCCTCCCGTCTGCAGCTGGAGCAGCTGATGCAGAATGCGCTCTGGGCAAAAGAACTGATACAAGAGATATAATGAGGAACGATATGAAGAAGATTGCTGTTTATGGAAAGGGCGGCATCGGAAAGTCCACGATCACGGGGGCACTTTCCGCGGCCGCGGCGGATATGGGGCTGCGCGTCATGCAGATCGGCTGCGACCCCAAGGCGGACTCCTGCATGAATCTGCTGGGCGGACGGCCGCTGACCCCGGTGATGGATCTGCTTCGCGCCGGCAAGCCCGATTTGACGCTGGACGACGTGGTGAAGGAGGGCTATAAGGGCGTGCTCTGCGTGGAGGCGGGCGGCCCGACGCCGGGCCTTGGCTGCGCCGGACGCGGCATCCTGACCACCTTCGATCTGCTGGAGGATCTGGGCGCTTTTGCGCATTACAAGCCGGACGTGGTGTTTTACGACGTGCTGGGCGACGTGGTCTGCGGCGGCTTTGCCGCCCCCATCCGGGAGGGCTATGCGCAGGACGTGGTGATCGTGACCTCCGGCGAGAAAATGGCGCTGTTTGCCGCGGGCAACATCTGCTCGGCGGTGGAGCAGTTCCGGGACCGGGAGTATGCCCGGGTGAAGGGCCTGATCCTGAACCGGCGCAATGTCCGGCGTGAGGAGGAGCTGGTGCGTGCTTTCGCGGCAGAGCGCGGCATCCCCGTGCTGGGCGACATTCCCCGCGACGATCTGTTCCAGCAGTGCGAGGATCAGTGCCGGACGATCATCGAGGGCGCGCCGGAGAGCGAAACGGCACAGCGTCTGCGCGAGGTGGCGCGGCTGTGCGTGGAGGGCTGAGCATGGAAAAGAAATGGCTGGTAGGGCAGGGAGCGGCAGCGGTCGACACGCTGTTCCACTGCGCGACACCGGTGAACCTGAACGGCTTTACCCGGTCGCAGCAGGAGTGCGTCACGGCCGGCGGCAGCGGCGCCAATCTGCTGGCAGCAGCGGCGTCGGTGGGCGTGCCCGCGCAGCTCGTTGCCAAGATCGGTGACGACAGCTTTGGAAAGCTGTTCCGCGCGGACATGAAGGAAAACGGCATCGGCGAGGATTACCTGGTGGTGCAGCCGGGCGGCACGACGCTGCACACCTATATCATGGTGGAGCCGGACGGCAGCCGCAGCATCGTGGTCCCCGGCGGCGACTGCCACGGGACGCTGCAGCTGGAGGAGCTGCCGGAGGAAATGCTGGACAACGCATTCCTCTTTTATACGGACGGTCAGCCCCGGGCGCTCTCTGCCGCGCTGGTGCGCCGGGCGGCGGAAAAGGGCGTGCCGGTGTTTTATCAGCGGGAATGCACGGATCCCACGCAGGATCCGGAATATCTGCGCCTCGGCGATGAGATGATGGCCCATTCCGCCCTCATCAGCGGCGGGCCGGAGATCTATGAGCAGCTGCTGGGCACCGCCGAGCCCGAAACGGCGATGCCGGAGCTGTATCGCCGCTACCGCCCGCGGGACGGCGTGGTCATGACGGCAGGGAAGCAGGGCGCATACTGGTACGACGGCGAAACGCTGCTGCATCAGCCCATCTTCCCTGTGACCTCTGTGGATTCCACCGGCGCGGGCGATTCCTTCTGCGGCGGTCTGATCGTGGCCTACTACTGGTACGGCTGGAGCCGGGAGGAAGCGCTGCGCTTTGCGGCCGCCTGCGGCGCCCTGAAGTGCACCATGTCCGGCCCCCGCCTGCATGTGACGAAGGAGCAGGTGCTGGACTTCATCCGGAAGTATACGGAGGAGGGACGGGTATGAGAAAGCCGCCGGTCTATCTGACGATGAAGGAGCTTGCGGAGATCCCGCTGCAGGCCGGACGCTATACCCGCATCATCCCGGGGCGGCATCTGAAGTATGCGGCGCCGGGCGTGGACGGCCTAGGCCTGTCCTCCTTTTCCCTGCTGCTGCCGGAGTCGGTGACGCTGTTCGTCTCGCCCGCGGGCTGTGCCCGCCATGTGAAGATGCGCGCCTTCGACTTCGGCAAACAGGATCGGGTCTTTCTGCTGCGCGTGACGGAGGAGGAGCTGGTGACGGGAACGCACCTGGCCCGCATCCCCGAAGCAGTGGAGGAGATCCTGCGGCGGGTGGAGCCGACGCCGAAGGCGATCTATATCAGCTCCTCCTGCATCGACACCATTCTGGCCTCGGACTATGACCGCGTCTGCCGGGAGCTGAGCGTGCGCTTCCCGCAGGTGCGCTTCAAGCCCAGCTATATGGATCCCATCATGTTCGACAGCAAAAAGTCGCCGGACAGCCGCATCCATTGCAGCCTCTTTGCCTTCATCGGCAAGCAGGCGGAGAAGGATCGGGGCATCAATGTGCTGGGCCCCGCGGCCCTGCTGGGTGAGGATGCGGATCTGACGCGGCTGCTTGCCGCGGCGGGCGTCGGCCCCGTCCGGCAGATCGCCCGCTACCGCAGTCTGGCCGAGGCGGACGAAATGGGCCGCTCGGCGCTGAATCTGGCAGTGGGCGGGCCGGTAAAAATGGCGGCCGAGCAGTTTGAGGCGGCCCACGGCACGCCCTATCTGCTGCTGCCGCCCACCCACGATCCGGATCGGATCCACGCCTTTTATCAGAAGCTGGGAGAGCAGCTGGGCGTGGAGATCGACGACAGCGCGGAGCTGGCACAGGCCAAGGCGCTGCTGCGCCGCGCCTCCGAGCGCTGCCGCGGAAAGAAGATCGTGGTCGGCAAGAATTATTACGGCAATCCCTTTGAAACGGCAAAGACGCTGATGGAATACGGCTTTACGGTGGCGGGCGTGGTGAAGAACAAGATCACGCCCAAGGACAAGCCGGTGATCCAGTGGCTGGCTGAGCGTGCCCCGGAGATGGTGGTCTATTCCGGCGACCATCCCACGCTGAACGTCCTGCGCCTGCAGCACGAGCCTGCGGATCTGGTGATCGGCACGGACGTGCAGCACTTCTATCCGGAGGCGCGGGCCGTTGTGGAGGATAAAAAGCAGCTGCGCATCTGTTATCAGGCCGTGGCCCATCTGGTCAGCGGCCTCTGCGGAGAGGAGGAAGCGCAATGAGAGGACTGTTTTTGTCGCTGCCCCCCTTTTCGCCGGATTATTCCGGCGTTGCCGCGACCCTGCTGGAGATGGACGCGCTGATTATCGTGCACGACGGCACGGGCTGCGCGGGCAATTACATCGGCTATGACGACTCCCGCGGTTCCCGTTCGGGCAACATGGTATACACCTCCAACCTCCGCGAGATGGAGGTGGTGATGGGCGACGACGGCGCGCTGGTGGAAAAGGCCTGCCGCGCGGCGGCGGATCTGGATCCCAAAATGATCGTGCTCATCAATACGCCGGCCCCGCTGGTGATCGGCACGGATTTCCGGGCGCTGGCCCGCCTGATCGAAAAGAAGTCGGGCAAGCCGACGCTGTGGTTCGACACCAACGGCATCCGGATGTATCACTGGGGCGTGGAGAAGGCGCTGCTGGCAGCGCTGAAGCGCTTTGGCGCGGAGCTGGCAGAGGGCATGGAGCCCGGCGGCATCACGGTGCTCGGTGCTGTGCCCCCGGACATCGGTATGCCGGAGACCGCGCTGCGCCTGAAGGAGAGCATCGAGCGTCAGAGCGGCAGAAAGACGACGGTCGTCGGCATGTACAGCGGCGCCGACGGTCTGGGCGCCGCGACCTGTGCGGCGCTCAATGTGGTGACGAGCGCGGCGGCGATCCCGGCGGCAGAGTGGTGCCGGGAGGAGTTCGGTGTTCCCTTTGTGGTGGATTTCCCGGCGGGCGAATGCGGAGAGCGGCGTCTCGGCGAAAAGATCCGCGCGGCGCTGGCGGGCGAGACCGCGCCTGCGCCGGCGGCAGCGGAAGCAAAAGCGGGACGGCGCGCGCTGGTGATCCACGAGCAGGTCATGGGCAACGCCTTCCGGACATGCCTGAAGGAGGAGTTCGGCTATGCGGAGGTGGATGTTGCCACCTTCTTCGCCTTCCACGAGGAGCTGGCGGAGAAGGGGGACTTCACCCTGTCCGAGGAGCTGGAGCTGGCAGAAAAGGTGACGGCCGGACACTATGACACGGTGTTCTGCGATCATCTGATGCACAACGTGCTGCGGGGCTGCGGCGCAAGGCTGATCGATCTGCCGCACCTTGCGGTGTCGTCCAACCTGTGCTATCCTGAGGCGTTCTGCCCGGTGGGGAAGGCTGCCGCAGACTATCTGGAGGAGCAGCTGCATGCAGAAGAGTAAGGGATATCCGGCCTTTGCCGCCTTTTATCTGTTCGCCTATGCGGGCGTGGCCTGCATGAGCAACTATCTCAATGTGTTTCTGGAGACCTGCCGCGGCTTTACGGGCGGTCAGCTCGGCACCTTCAACGGCCTTGCCAATCTGTCCACCATTTTTGTGCTGCCGTTCATGGCGGCGCTGGTGAAGCGGCTGGGCGGCTATCACCGGGCGCTGATGTTCTTCTGCGCGGTGTCGGCGGCGGCCATGCTGCTGATGCAGTGGCAGTACGCGGCGCTGGGGCTCGTCCTCTTCGGCTGTCTGGAGACGACGGCAAAGTCCTGCGCCCTGACCGCGGCGGACACGCAGATCACGGCCAGCTGCCATGCGAGCGGCGGCAATTACGGCGCGGTGCGCAGCTTCGGCTCCATCGGCTATACGCTGGGCGGTCTGCTGCTGGGCTTTCTGGCCGTGGCACTGACGCTGGAGCGGACGCTGCTGCCGGTGTCGGCGCTGTGCCTGCTGCTGGCGCTGCTGGCTGCGGCGCTCTTCCCCCACTATGAGGAAAAAAAGGAGGAGAGCCGCAGCGACTCTCCTCAGCATACCCTGGCGGCGCTGAAGGAGCTGGCTCAGAACCGCCGGTACTGGTTTTTGATTTTCATTACGCTGTTTTCGGCCTTTACTCTGGACTGCAACGGCAACTACATCGGCAACCATCTGGTCAGCACGCTGGGCGCGCCGGAGAGCATCATCAGCCTCAACACGGCCTGCTGCGTGATCCCGGAGATCCTGTTCCTGCCGCTGGTGAGCAAGTTCGTCCTGCCGAAATTCGGCTATCGCAAGCTGTACCGTGCTTCGGCGGCGGTGCTGATCCTGCGCTGCGTGTTCTACATTTTCGTGGATGACCCGCGGCTGTTCGTGCTGGGGTCTCTGCTGCACTGCGTGGCCATCGGCTGCAATCCCGTGGCGGGACTGGCCTTTGCCGCGGACGTGACCCGTCCGCAGATCTATGGCACGGCGGTGGCCGTCTATGTGATGAGCGAGTCCATCGGCCGCGCCCTCTATGGTTATGTGAACGGCTGGATCTACGAGACCTTCGGCAGCCGGATGATCTTCATCGTGCTGCTGGGGATCAACCTGATCTCTGCCGCCGTGATCTTCACGACAAAGCTCTTCGACGGCGTGGGAGAAGTGCCGGATCAGTCGATCCCGGCGCAGGGCTGACCCATGCGGGCGCCGCGGCCATAGACGCGGGCGGCGCAGAGCATGGCAAGGAAATTCTCCTGCGGCACACCGGGAGGCGGCTGGCAGCCGCCTGCCAGCGTGAAGCCGCGGGGATTGTCGGCCCCCTCCCGGATGCAGCGGCAGGCAGACTGAAATACCTCATCGATGCTGCCGCGCAAGAGAACCTCCACCGGGGGGGATGTTGCCGGAGATCCCCATGCGGCTGCCCACGGCGCTTTTCAGCGCCGCAAGGCTCTCGCAGTTGTCCACCCGGAAGGAGGCAAAGCCCATATCCGCAATGTCCTGCCAGATGGCCGCGGTTTTGCCGCAGATGTGCAGCGAGGGCGTTTTCCCCGTGATACCGTGGATCTCCCGCAGCATCCGCTGCATGGGCGGCACGATGAAGCGCCGGAACATGGCGGGACTGACGAGGGACAGCGAGGCGGCAGGATCGGAAATGCCCACCGAGGTGATGCCGAAGATGCGGTGGGCGGCCCGCACCCATTCGATGGCGCAGTCTGCGGAGAATTCCAGCAGCGCGGCCGTGTCGTCCGGATGGCGGATCAGACTGCTGAGGACGGTCTCGGCCGGACAGAGGGAGATGGCGGTGCTCATGGGGCCGGGGACCTCCGTGCCGATGGGAAAAGCCTCTCCATAGTGCCGCAGCCAGAGACGGATCTCGTCCAGCTGCTGCCGCAGAACAGTATTTTCCTCCGGCCGGGGGATCTCCAGCGCGGTGAAGTCCCGGACGGCGCGGATGGGATGGACGCGCAGCAGCTCGATGCCGTTTTCCGGATAAAAGAGCGTGGCACCCAGCGCCTCACCCAGCTTTTTCAGCGTGCAGCCGAGGGTGACGCCCTC
>CAYPWQ010000015.1:0-14492 GCA_964414495.1 uncultured Oscillospiraceae bacterium | reverse complement strand
ATCCGTCTGCTGCCCTATGCGCTCTATACCTTCCTGTTCATGGCGCCGGGCGTCGCCCTCTTCACCGTGGGCAGCGCGGGTCTTGCGGCGGCGGAGGGCCGGGAGCTCTATTTCGCTCTGGCGGCGGCTCTGCTGGCCGCGGTGCTGGGGCTGGGCTGGCTGCTGAAAAAGCGTTTCCTGACCGGAGAAAAGGAGGCAACATGACTGCGCATCTGACGGAGGGCTGCCTTCACTGCGGGCTCTGCACCCGCCGGTGCAGCTTCCTCGAAAAATATGGCATGGATCTCGCCGCTTTTGCGGCGCGGCCGGAGCTGGCCTATCACTGCTTCCTCTGCGGCGCGTGCAGCGCCGTCTGCCCGAAGGGGCTGGATGGCCGCGCGGTGGCGCTGTCGCTGCGGCGGGAACGGGTGGCCGCAGACGGCGGCCGGGTCACAGAACCCGGCTATGGCGCGCTGCTGGCCGAGAAGAAAAACTATCTCTTCCGCAATTACCGCCGGGGCCGGACAAAGACCGTCCTCTTCCCCGGCTGCAACTTCCCCTCCTTCTTTCCGAAGACCACCGACCGGCTCATCGCCCTGCTGGGGGAGCGCGCCGGCATCGGCGTGGTGTTCGACTGCTGCGGCAAGCCCATCTCCGAGCTGGGCCTCGCCGACACGGAGGAACAGAATCTCGCGGCTCTGCGCCGCCGTCTCCATGACGCCGGGGCGGAGGAGCTGGTGATGCTCTGCCCCAACTGCTATTACTACTTAAAGCCGCGGCTCACGGAGTTCCGCCTCGTCAGCATTTACGACAAGCTGCGTGAGCTGGGGCTGGGCCGGAGCATCACTGAGCACGCGCACCTCTTCGTGCCCTGCCCGGATCGGGCAAGCCGCGAGCTGCAAAAGAGCTTTCTCCCCTTCCTCGCCGGCGGCTGGGAGGAGATCTCCGGCGTGTCCTGCTGCGGTCTCGGCGGCTGCGCGGCGGGCAAGGAGCCGGCGCTGGCCCAGCGCTTCCGCGAACAGGTGAAGGCGCAGGAAACCGAAAACGTCTATGCCTACTGCGCCTCCTGCGCGGGCTGCCTCAGCCGCGGCGGCGTACCCAATGTACACCATGTGCTGCCGGAACTTCTCGGCACAGGCGAAGCTCCCGTCACCGGCGGCAGTACCCTCTGGAACCGCGCCAGACGGACGTTCTGAGCCCCGTCCCCTATAGATACCAAACCGGACATCCTTTCGGATGTCCGGTTTTTTTGCAGCCTTCTCTTGACAAGTTAATTCTACTGCTGTAGAATGTGCTCAGGAACTACATCCGTAGAATTCAAGAGCAGGAGGTATTCCCATGGATCCCATCCGTAAGCTCCCCGACGCCGAGCTGGAGGTCATGCAGGCAGTCTGGGCCTGCCCCGTCCCCGCCGCCCGCGCCGACATCGCCGCGCAGCTGAAGCGCGAGCCTCCCATGGCGCCCACCACGCTGCTGACCCTGCTGACTCGTCTCGCGGAAAAGGGCTTTCTCCGCATTGAAAAGCCCGACCGCAGCTCCCGCTACATCCCCCTCGTGTCCCGCGAGGAATATCTGGCCCAGCAGAGCCGCCGCTTCCTCGATCAGCTCTGCGGCGGCAGCATCCCCACCTTTGCCGCCGCACTCTGCGACAGCGGCATCAGCCGCGAGGAGCTGCGGCAGCTGCGCGAGCTGCTGGAAAGAGGTGCGCTGTGACGCTGGAGCTGGCCATACGTCTGCTGGCAACGGGACTGATCGCCCTGGTCCTGGCGTGGGAGGCGCTCTGCGCCTTCCGCGATGAGCGTGCCCCCGCCTCCCCACCGGAGGATGGGCCGCGCACGCTGCAGAGCGGCGGCATCGGCACCACGCTCCCGCAGTATCTGATCCTCCTCGCCTTCCTGCTGGTACTGCTGCGGGGGCCCGCCAACGCCATGGGCGAGATCCTCTCCCTCTGCTTTTCCCTGTTTCTGCACATCAGCGTGTACTATGCCCTGCTGCTGCCCCTGATGCCCCGCCTGCGGCGGCGCATCAGCGCCCGCACCTGCGCCATGCTGTGGCTGCTGCCGAACTATCTCAGTCTCTTCGTCATCTGGGGAAGCAAGGGACTGTCGCCCGCGCCGAAATGGGTGCTGCGCCCGCCAAAGGCGCTCATCTGGGTGCTGTTCTTCCTGTGGCTCGCGGGCTTTGCGGCGGTGCTGGCAGGAAAGATCGTCTCCCATCTCGTCTTCCGCCGCCGCATCCTGCGCCAAGCCGTCTCCGTCACTGATCCCGATCTCCTCGCCCTCTGGGAGGAGGAATGGGCGCGCCTCGGCGTGAAGCCGGGCGGCTGCCGGCTGGTGCGCTCCCCCGCCGTGACCACGCCCCTCTCCGTGGGACTGTTCCGCCGCTGCATCCGCGTGGTGCTGCCGGAGCGCCCCTACGCGCCGGAGGAGCTGACCCTGATCCTCCGCCACGAGCTGACCCATGTGGCGCGGGAGGATGCCTGGGCCAAGTTCTTCCTCGTCTTCTGCACCGCCATGTGCTGGTTCAATCCCCTGATGTGGCACGCCATGCGGCGCAGCGCCGAGGATCTGGAGCTCAGCTGCGACGAGGCCGTGCTGCGGGACGCGGATGAGGCGCAGCGGCGGCGCTATGCCTCCCTCATCCTCTCCACCGCCGGGGACGAGCGCGGCTTCACCACCTGCCTCTCCGCCTCGGCGGAGGCTCTGCGCTACCGGCTGAAAAGCGTGGTACAGCCCCGGCGGCTCCATTCCGGCGCACTGACCACGGCGCTGATCTTCCTGCTGCTGAGTCTGAGCTTCGGCTATGTCTCCCTCGCCTATGCCAGCGACACGGGGGAAAACCTGCTCTTTCACGGGAACACCGCGGAGGAGGTCACGCTGCAATACTCCGACCCCGATGCCGCCAACATATACGACCTCGCCCTCTGCCACGACGAGGCGGCGGTCTGCCGCTATCTCTCCTCCCTGACGCTGGACAGCATCACCGGCGGCAGCCCCGCTCTCGGCAGCGGACGCCGCGCCATGTTCAGATACCGCGTGGATGGAGAGGACTATTACTTCACCCTTTATGACCGCGCCCTGCTCGTCCAGGAGACCCATGGCGAAAGCACCACCTACTATCTGGCGGACGGGGCGGACTGGGACTATCTTGACTCGCTCTATACCGTGTTCCCCGACCTGACCGTCTCCCTCTGCCGCGATGGCGGGCGCGAGTCCCACACTCTCCACGCCACGCTCGCCGCCGCGCGGGATAGCTCCGGCATGCTGCTCTATGAAAACGATGAGGGGCCGGACGCCGTCCGGGGCATCTTCGGCGGCTCGCTCACCTATGAAACGGCCACCTTCGCCTTCGATGCCCCCTCTGCGGGCAGCATCCGCGTCACGGCGGAGCGCTGGGACGGCACCTCCTCCTATACCGTGGCGCTGGCCCCCGGCGAAAGCTACCGTTTCCCCGCCTACTCCGCCCACTACACCGTCTGCGCCCCGCTTCTCAGCGCGGATGGCACGGTCATGGAGGCCGAGTACCGCTTCGACCTGGGTCAGCTGGATGACAGCGGCAACGTGTGCTGAACCGTAACAACGAAAGAGAGCCGCAGGCCAGATGGCCTGCGGCTCCTTCTTTTTCTGTGGTTCGCGCTTACCAGCGGTTGAAGCCGCAGACCTCCTCCAGAGGCTTGCGCTTCTTCGGTACCGCCGTCTCCTCCGCGCCATAGCCCACGGCGATGATCACGCGCACCTGCACCTCCTCCGGCACACCGAAGTGGCGGCGCATCTTTTCCTGATCCACCATGCCGAGGATGCAGGTGGAAAGCCCCAGCTCCATGGCCGCATGGCAGATGTTCATGGCCGCCGCGCCCACGTCGCCCTGGGCAAAGCGCTGGTGGTCATCTGCGCCGGGGAAGAGCTGCGCGGGACACTCGCACACCGCGATGAAGGCCGGTGCCGTCTCCCGCCAGGGGCAGCTGGTGGCGCCGTTTGCCAGCACCAGCGCGTCGCAGAGCTTTTCCTTTGCCTCCGCCTCATCCACCACGATGAAGTGCCAGGGCTGGGAATTGCAGGCGCTGGGGGTCAGCCGTCCCGCCTCTGCCAGCTTTTCCAGCTTCTCCCGCTCCACGCTTCTCGCCTGATAGCTGCGGCAGCTCCGCCGCTCCGTCATCATTGTCAGAAAATCCATCGTTGTTTCCTCCTTGTTTTTCGTTTATTTTGAAAAAGGTTCCCGGCAGCGCGCTGCCGGGAACCGCGAAAGCCTCAGTCGTTCTGATGCAGCAGCTTCTGCTGCACGTCCCAGAGCTTCTGGGACAGATCCACATAGTAAGCGTGGGGATTGTCGAAGCGCTTGACCTCGTCCCAGAGGGTGTCCACCTCGCGGGCGCAGTAGTCCCGCGTCTGCTGCAGCGTGGGCCGGTCATACACCAGCTTGCCGCCGAGGAAGATGGGCTTTTGCAGCTCGCGGGCCTCGAAGTCATAGACCTCCTTCCGCTTCCAGGTGGCGTTGGGATCGAAGATCACCAGATTCTTGCTGTCGTCCACCGTCTCGTCATGCAGGGTGATATAGTCCGCGATGGCCTTGCCCGTGTCCCGGCCGTAGAAGCGATAAACCTTTTTGAAGTGGGGGATGGTGATCTTCGCCACGTTCTCGCTGATCTTGATCTTGGGGATGATCTGGCCGTTTTCGTCCTCCACTGCTGCCAGCTTGTACACGCCGCCGAACACCGGGTCGCTCTTGGCGGTGATGAGGCGCTCGCCCACGCCGAAGCCGTCCAGCTTCGCGCCCTCCTGCAGCAGCTCCGCGATGAGGCGCTCATCGAGAGAGTTGGACGCCGTGATGGTGCACTCCGTCCAGCCCGCCGCGTCCAGCATCTCGCGGGCCTTGCGGGAGAGATAGGCAATGTCGCCGCTGTCCAGACGGATGCCGCACTTTTTGATGCCCAGGGGCTTCAGCACCTCGTTGAAGGCGCGGATGGCGTTGGGCACGCCGCTTTTCAGTGTGTTATAGGTGTCCACCAGCAGCACGGCGTTCTGGGGATAGGACTGGCAGTAGGTCTTAAAGGCATCGTACTCCGTGTCGAACATCTGCACCCAGGCATGAGCCATGGTGCCCACGGCGGGCACGCCGTACAGTTCGTCCGTGATGGTGCAGGCCGTGCCCGTGCAGCCGCCGATGTAGGCGGCTCTCGCACCGTCCACCGCGGCAGAGATGCCCTGGGCGCGGCGGGAGCCGAACTCCATCACGCCGCGGCCGTCTGCCGCGCGGCAGATGCGGTTGGCTTTGGTGGCGATCAGGCTCTGGTGATTGAAGCACAGCAGGATAAAGGTCTCCACCAGCTGGGCCTCGATGGCCTTGGCGCGGACGGTGATGACCGGCTCGCGGGGGAAGATGGGGGTGCCGTCGGGGATGGCGTAGATATCGCCGGTAAAGCGGAAATCCTTCAGATAGGCCAGGAACTCCTCGGAGAACAGGTTGCGGCTGCGGAGATAGGCGATGTCCTCCTCGTCAAAGTGCAGATCCTGAATGTAATCGATGATCTGATCCAGGCCGGCAGCGATGGCAAAGCCGCCCTTGTCGGGCACCGTGCGGTAGAACGCGTCGAAATAGGTGATGCGATCCTTATAGCCGCTCTGGAAATAGCCGTTGCCCATGGTCAGCTCGTAAAAATCGCAGAGCATGGTCAGGTTCATCTGTTTTGGGACGTTCATGTTCGTTTCCTTTTCTTCTCTCCGCCGCCTTTTTCCCAGCAGCGGTATTTTTTCATCTTTGTTGCCGGTCAAACCTCTCCGGTGTCTTCCAGTATAGGGTATTTCCCACTGAAATGCAACGCTTTTGTGCATTTCCCCGCAGTTGACAAGCTTCCGCAAAACGACTATGATAAATGCACACATTTTTTCTGCCGTGCCCGCGGCGTCTGCGCGGGCGGAACGGAGGTCACTATGGGCATCATCCTCGGCGTGGATATCGGCGGCTCCACCACCAAGATCGTCGGTCTCAGGGAGGACGGCTCCCTGCACTCCACCCTCCGGGTGGAGGCCAACGATCAGCTCACCAGTCTGTACGGCGCAGTGGGCAACTATCTCAACACCAACCGGCTCTTCCTCACGGATGTGAGCCGCATCGTTCTGACGGGCGTGGGCTGCAGCTATGTGGATCAGCCGATCTACGGCGTGCCGACGGAAAAGGTCTCGGAATTCAACGCCATCGGCTGCGGCGGTCTGTCCCTCTCCGGGCGGGAAAACGCCATCGTGGTCAGTCTCGGCACCGGCACGGCCTTTGTCTGGGCCTCCCATGACGAGATCCGTCATCTGGGCGGCAGCGGCGTGGGCGGCGGCGCGCTGTTCAGCCTCTGCTCCCTGCTCACCGGGGCCCGCAGCATGGAGCAGGTGGAAAAGCTGCTGCGGGAGGGGGATCTTTCCCGCATTGACCTCTCCGTGGGCGACCTCAGCCGCGATGCCAATTTCTCTCTCGGCTCCGATGTCACCGCCGCCAACTTCGGCAAGGTCTCGGAGACCGCCTCCCACGGGGATCTGGCTCTGGGCGTGGTGAACATGGTCATGCAGGTCATCGGCACCATTTCCTATTTTGCCTCCCTCAGCTGCGGCACCCGCACGGTGATCCTCACCGGCACGCTGACGGCTCTGCCCCGTGTGCGGGAGCTGCTGGACCGCGTGGCGGCGCTGTACGGGCTCGACATCATCATCCCGGAGCACGCGGCCTTTGCCCCTGCCATCGGCGCGGCGCTGTTCAGTCTCCGCGGCGGCGGCGAAAGCGTCACCTATCCAAACGCATGACCCGATAAAGCAAGCGGCCATCCTGTCGGATGGCCGCTTTTGCGTTATTTCAGCTTGTCCTCCATGATGCGCACGATCTCGCTCTCCGTCTCCACCATGCCGGGGGCAGCGATGCGGCCCATGTTGCGCATGGTCTGCTCCGGTGTTTCGGCGCAGATGCCGTGCTCCGCCGCGATGCAGAGCCCCTGCATGGCCAGCTCCGAGGCCCGGAACGCCGCGTCCACCGCCACGATGCTCTTCATGGTGCAGCCCTGGTTGCCGCCGTCGCAGATCATGCCGGTGATGCCCGCCGCCATGTTCCGCAGCGTGCGGACGATGGCTTCCTCGTCTCCGCCCCGCAGCCAGGTCAGAGCACAGGCCATACCGCTGCCCGCCGCGATGCCGCAGCCGCAGAAGGCCGAGAGCTTGCCGGAATACTCCTTGATGTACTGCGTGATGAGATAGCTCAGGGCCGTTGCGCGGCAGAGCCGCTCCTCGCTGAGTCCATGGATCATGGCATAGCCATACAGCGGCATGGTGCAGATGATGCCGTGAGCGCCGCTGCCGGTGATGCTCATGGCGGGACGGCTCAGGCCGATGACCCGCGCCTCGATGGCACCGCTGCAAAGCAGCTGCGCCGTGGCGCGCTCGTCCTTCGAGATGCGCTCTCCGCCGTTCGCCGCCAGCAGCGCCGCCGCAAAGCCCGCCCGGGGCGAGGCAAGTCCCTCCTCCAGCAGTTCCAGATTCATGCGGAAGGCCTCGCGGATGAAGGCGATCTCCGAAGCATCCACCGTCTCCGCATAGTGCAGCAGCTCACGCAGCGTATAACCATGGATGGCGGCGCTCTCCGGCTCGGCGGATGCCGTTTCCGGTGCGCGGGTATCCCGCAGCACCTCGCCGTTGCGGACGAGATACACCAGATTCGTGTGGCTGTGCTGAATGATGGCCTCGCAGCTGTTCCGTGCGCCGCGCACCACCGCCCGCAGATAGATCTCCGAGCCCATGTGGTCCAGGAACACCTTCACCGCGCCGCTTGCCACCAGCTCCTCCGCCTGCCGCTCCTGCTGCGGCGTGATGGCGGCCAGCGCCTCCAGTCCCCGGGCCGCGTCGCCGCCCACAAGACCCAGCGCCGCCGCGTAGACATTGCCGTTGTGGGCGGAGTTGGGGATGCCGCAGGAAAAGGCATTCTTATACATGCCGGAGTTCAGATACAGCTCAGCCTCCAGCGCCTCCTCCCCCAGATGATCCCGCGCCTCCGCCATGATATAGGCAATGGCCCCCGGCTCCGTCACGCCCAGCGCGGGCCGCATATCCTCCCGGATCAGTTCCGTCAGCTGATTCATCCTGTCATTCTCCTTTGTTGTCGTTTGATCGTTCTCTTTCCTTTTTCAGCCGCTCCGCCGCGGCCAGCAGCGCCGGCCGCTCGTTCTGCAGCGTCTCCTCCACCACGGCGCTCAGCAGCGCCTCCAGCGTCTCGCCCACGGCCTTTCCCCGCAGGCCCAGCGCCAATAGATCGTTTCCGTTCACCGCCAGCTGCCGCAGGGAAAAGCACTGCTCCTGCCGCAATATCTCCTCCAGCAGCGTCTCCACGGCGGCAAACTCCTCCTGCCGCCCCCAGTAGTCCGGGTGCTGCGCCAGATTGTCCGCCCGGTGGATGGCCAGCAGCGCCCGCAGGTCGCTTTCGCCGAAGCGGCGCAGCAGACGGCGCACGCCCTTCTCCGTAGGCTCCAGCAGGCAATCGTGCTGCGCCACCAGATGCAGGATGCGCTCTTTCATGGCCGTGTCAAAGCGAAGGCGCGTCAGGATGCCCTCCGCCAGCGTGGTGCTCACCGCCTGATGACCCCGGAAGCGGGCCTTTCCCGCCTCCGCATCGTAAATGCAGACCGCGGGCTTGCCCAGATCGTGCAGCAGCATGACCCAGCGCAGCAGCGGCTCCGCCGGAACGCTCTCCACCGCGCAGGCCGTGTGCTCCCACACGTCGTAGCAGTGATGGGGGTTGCGCTGGTCAAAGCCCACCGAGGGCAGGAGCTCCGGCAGGAATTCCCCCAGAATGTGCGGCCAGGTCATGAGCACCCGGCGCACGTCCCGCCCGCAGAGGAGCTTGGTCGTCTCCTCCCGGAGACGCTCTCCCGCAAGAGCTCGCAGCAGTCCCTTCTTTTCCGCCATGGCCCGGGCGGTCTCCTCCTCGATGGAAAAGCCCAGGACGGAGGCAAAGCGCAGGCCCCGCAGGATGCGCAGCGCGTCCTCGTCAAAGCGCTCTGCCGCCGTGCCCACGGCCCGCAGCACGCCCCGGCGGAGATCCTCCTGCCCGCCGAAGGGGTCGATCAGCTCCCCCCGCCGATCCATGGCCATGGCATTCACCGTGAAGTCCCGGCGGCGCAGGTCTTCCTCCAGCGACCGGGTGAAGCGGACGCTCTCCGGCCGGCGATGATCGGCATAGGCCCCGTCCACGCGGAAGGTCGTGACCTCCACGCCGAGATCGCCCGCCCGCACCGTGACGGTGCCGTGCTTCAGCCCCGTGGGGCAGGCATCGCCGCCAAACAGCGCCATGACCCGCTCCGGTGCGGCGGAGGTGGTCACGTCCCAGTCGCAGGGCACGCGGCCCAGCAGCAGATCGCGGACGCAGCCGCCCACGGCATAGGCCTCCTCGCCCTGCTCCTCCAGCCGGCGCAGCACACTGTTCACTTCCGCCGGGATCGGCATGGGCTCATCCTCCTTCGCATGATTCCTGCAAAACCGTGCAAGATAGGATTGCGCGGCGCGGAATTTTCGCATATAATAACAGTAGTGTATTCCGCCGCACCGCCTTTTCCGGCGGCGAACGGCGCACAGCAGTATCATAACACGAAGCCATCGACTTTTCAACGGCCGGACTCCCGGCAGGAAAGGATCTTTCCATATGAACAATCAGCATGACATCCGCGCATATCTGCATCCCGGCGCACGGGCGCATCTGGCCGGCATCGGCGGCGTCTCCATGTGCGCGCTGGCCGAGGTGCTGCATCAGCAGGGTCTTCAGGTGCAGGGCTCCGACATGAGCGAGAGCGGCACCGTCCGCCATCTCCGCAGTCTCGGCATCGACGTGCACATCGGCCACAGCGCCGAGAATCTGGGCGACTGCGACCTGGTGATCCGCACCGCCGCCATCCACGACAGCAACCCCGAGATCGCCGGGGCCATCGCCCGGGGCATCCCCGTGTTCGAGCGAGCCGAGGCCTGGGGCGCCATCATGCGGCGCTACCGCAACGCCGTCTGCTTCTCCGGCACCCACGGCAAGACCACCACCACCTCCATGGCCACCCACATCTTCATGGCCGCCCAGGCCGACCCCACCGTCATGATCGGCGGCACGCTGCCGCTGCTGGGCTCGGGCTATCGTGTGGGCCGGGGCGACACCATTCTGATGGAGTCCTGCGAATACTGCAATTCCTTCCTCAGCTTCTATCCCACTGTGGCGGTGCTGCTGAACGTGGAGGAGGATCATCTGGACTTCTTCAAGGATCTGGCCGACATCGAGCATTCCTTCCACCGCTTTGCCGAGCTGGTGCCGCCGGAGGGCTGCATCCTCGTCAACGCCGACGATCCCGGCGCCATGGAGAGCGCCGCCGGTCTGCCCCATCCCGTCCTCCGCTTCGCCATCGACGCCGAAGCGGAATTCCGGGCCGAGAACCTCACCTGGAACGACGGTCTGCCCACCTTCGACGTGACCCATAACGGCCAGCAGTATGCCCATCTGTCCCTGCAGGTACCGGGGCGGCACAATGTGTGCAACGCCCTTGCCGCCTGCGCCGCCGCCTGCGTGCTGGGCATCCCCGGCACCGCTGCCGAGGAGGGGCTTGCCTCCTTCACCGGCGCGGCGCGCCGCTTCCAGCATAAGGGCAGCTTCCACGGGGCAGAGGTCTATGACGACTATGCCCATCATCCCAGCGAGCTGCGGGCGCTGCTCACCACGGTGAAGAAGCTGCCCTACCGCCGGGTGATCTGCGCCTTCCAGCCCCACACCTATACCCGCACCCACGCCCTGTTCCACGAATTTGTGGAGGCGCTGCGTCTCGCAGACGTGGTGGTGCTGGGCGAGATCTTCGCCGCCCGCGAGAGCAACGACATCGGCATCTCCTCCGCCGATCTGGTGCGGGAGATCCCCGGTTCGGTCTACTGCTCCACGCTCGACAAGGTGACGGAGGCGCTCAGCCGCATCGCGGGCGAGGGCGATCTGGTGCTGACCGTGGGCGCGGGCGACATTTTCCGCGCCGGTGAAAAGCTGATCCGGATGCAGGAGGAGCCCGCTCCTTCTGCACACGCAGAATAATCCAAAGATCATCAAGAAACGAGGTAATGAACCATGTACGTGAGCGACATCCTGACCACCGCCCCCGCCACCGACCATCCGGAAAAGGAACGCGCCGTCTTTGCTCTGCTGGAGCAGCTGGACATTCCCTATGAGCGTCTGGAGCATGATCCCGTGGAGACCATGGAGCAGTGCGCGGAGATCAACGACAAGCTGGGCGTGAAGATGGCAAAGAACATCTTCCTCACCAACCGCCAGGGCGACAAGTTCTATCTTCTGCTCATGCCCGACGACAAGCCCTTCAACACCAAGTCCTTCTGTGAGCAGATCAACTCTCCCCGCCTGAGCTTTGCCAGCGGTGAGCAGATGGAGGAGCTGCTGGGCTGCCTTCCCGGCTGCGCCTCTCCCATGGGCCTCATGAACGACACGGATAACCGCGTCACCTTCGTCATGGATCAGGCCATCCACCGCAGCGAGTATCTGGTCTGCCATCCCTGCGTCCACACCGGCAGCCTGAAGATCAAGACCTTCGACTTCCTGAAGAAGTTCCTGAAGCACACCGGTCATGGCCGTCCCCAGGTCGTGAAGCTGTAACTGTCAGAAAGCGTACATCCCCGCAGCCCGCGAAACCGCGGGCTGCGCTTTTTTTCGTTTTTTCTGCGCGAAAAAAAGGAAAACCGGTCCCCGCCGCGTATAAAGTATTGTAAGAAATGATCTTTGCCCCGTTTTGATGGAAAGCTGGCGGAAAGGAGGGGCATCGTGGCATTTTCTCAGCAGTTTCTGGACGAGCTCGTGGCCCGCAGCGACATTGTGGACGTGGTGGGCAGCTATGTGCAGCTGACGCGGAAGGGCGGCAACCTCTTCGGCCTCTGCCCCTTCCACAATGAAAAGACCGGCTCCTTCTCCGTCTCGCCGGACAAGCAGATCTATCACTGCTTCGGCTGCAAAAAGGGCGGCGGCGTCATCAATTTCATCATGGATATCGAGAATCTCTCCTTCCCCGACGCGGTGCGCTTTCTTGCCAAGCGCGCGGGGATGGAGGTGCCGGAGGAGCAGCATGACGACTCTGCGCGGCAGCGGCAGCGTCTGCTGGAGCTGAACCGCAGCGCCGCCCGCTTCTATTACGAGACCCTGCAAAAGCCGGAGGGGCAGAAGATCCAGGAGTATATCCAATCCCGCCGCATCTCTAAAGCCACCGCCGTGAACTTCGGTCTCGGCGCCTCGCCGGAGGGCTGGGACGGGCTGATCCGCGCCATGCTGCAGCAGGGGTACACCAAGCGGGAGCTGCTGGACGCGGGTCTCGCCGTGCAGGGGAAAAACGGCGGCATTTACGATAAGTTCCGCGGCCGCCTCATCTTCCCCGTCATCGACGTGCGGGGCGACGTGGTGGCCTTCGGCGGGCGCATCGTGGGCCACGGCGAGCCGAAATATCTGAACTCCCCCGAAACGGTGATCTACAGCAAGCGCCGCAATCTCTACGGCATCAATCTGGCGAAGAAGACCAAGCGGCCCAACATCATCCTCTGCGAGGGCAACATCGATGTGGTGATGCTCCATCAGGCGGGCTTCGACAACGCAGTGGCCTCCATGGGCACCGCCCTCACCACCGAGCAGACCCGCCTGCTCTCCCGCTACACCAAGGAGCTGGTGCTCTGCTACGACGCGGACGGCGCGGGCGAGATGGCCACGCAGAAGGCGCTGGCTCTTCTGGAAAATTCCGAGTTTTCCGTCCGGGTGCTGCGGCTGCCCCGCCGCTTGCAGGACGGGGAGTACATCAAGCAGGACCCCGACGATTTCATCAAGTATCAGGGGAAGGACGCCTTCGAGCGGCTGCTCAGCGGCAGCGCCAACGGCATCGAGTTCCGCATGGCCCAGACCGCCGCGAAATTCGACCTGAAGGACGATGCCCAGCGCCTTGCCTACTGCGAGGAGGTCAGCGCCGTTCTCGCCGCGCTGCAAAGCCCCGTGGAGCGGGAGGTGTACGCCGCCCGCGCGGCAGAGGCCGCCGGCATCTCGCCGGAGAGCATGCGCTCCGAGGTGCAGCGGGCCCGCCGCCGTCTCGCGGCCAGGACCCGGAAGGAGCAGGAGCGGCGGGAGATGAATCCCGTCCTCACCAGTCAGCCCCGGGAGCGCGCCCTTCGCTACGACAATCTCCGCTCCGCTCTGGCGGAGGAGGGGCTGATCCGCCTGCTCATGCTGGATCAGGGCGCCTTCGGGCGCGAGCCGCCGGTCAGCGCCGCCGACTTCTCCTCGCCCCAGCTGGGCCGGATCTTCGACGCGCTCTGGCAGTATCATCTGCAGGGCCGTCCCCTCTCCGTGTCGCTTCTCTCGCCCCTTCTCAGCGGCGAGGAGATGAGCCGCATCACCGAGATGCTGCAGCGGCCGGAAAATCTCTCGCAGGCAGAGCGGATCATCGCGGAATACGCCGCGGTCATCCGGGAGGAAGCGGAAAAACGCAGCGGCGCGGCAGGAGACCCCCTGCTGGCCGCCCGCGAAAAATACAAAAACAAATCGGGTTACGGAGGAAAGCAACATGGCTAAGGCAAAGAACGAACTGGACGATATCCTGGCGCAGCAGGCAGACGCCCTGCTGGAGGCCGCCGGTTTCGATGATCTCATGATCGAGCCCCCCAAGAAGAACAAGAAGCGCGGCGAGGAAGAGGAAAAGAAGCCCTCCTATCCCCGTCTGGAGGACAGCGTGGTGAACGCCCTGCCCGCTGCCGCCATCGTGCAGGCCAACGAAAAGCTGCGGGATCTGCTGTCCCGCGGCAAGAAGAAGGGTCGTCTCGACTCCGGCGAGCTCATGGATACGCTGGACGAGCTGAATCTGGACGGCAGCCAGATGGACAGCGTGTATGATTCGCTGGAGGCGCTCGGCATCGAGGTCGCCGCGGAGGAGATCCACATCACCGATCTGCAGGACGATCTGGAGCCCGCGGTGGAGGACATCACCGACGTGGAGGAAGAGGAGCTGGTGGATCCCAACACGCTGGTGGACAGCTTCTCCATCGACGATCCCGTCCGCATGTACCTCAAGGAGATCGGCAAGGTGCCCCTGCTCTCCGCCGACGAGGAGATCCGTCTGGCGCAGGACATGTCCGCCGGCAACGAGGCCCAGCGGGAGCTTGCGGAAAATACCGAGCTGGACGAGCAGCGCCGCGCCGAGCTGAAGGCGCTGGTGAAGAAGGGCGAAAAGGCCAAGCAGGCTCTGGCCGAGGCCAACCTCCGTCTGGTGGTCTCCATCGCCAAGCGCTATGTGGGCCGCGGCATGCTGTTCCTGGATCTGATCCAGGAGGGCAATCTGGGCCTCATCAAGGCCGTGGAGAAATTCGACTACACCAAGGGCTACAAGTTCTCCACCTATGCTACCTGGTGGATCCGTCAGGCCATCACCCGCGCCATCGCGGATCAGGCCCGCACCATCCGCATCCCCGTCCATATGGTGGAGACCATCAACAAGGTCA
>CAYPWQ010000014.1:0-14654 GCA_964414495.1 uncultured Oscillospiraceae bacterium | reverse complement strand
TCCACACCGGCCAGGCGGCCCAGCTCGGCCTCCACGGTCACGTTGCGGGCGTGGTCGATCAGCAGCAGCGCGTGGGGCAGCGCGATGGGGGCGTTGCGGCGCGCTGTGGCGGGGGGGGGAATACGATCGAGAACAGTGCCCTCGGTGGCGCGGACCAGAGCGCCGGAGCCGGGGGTGAAGTCATACTGATCCAGATCCACCATGGCGATGAGACCGTGGCGGATGCGGCCGTCGGACTGGCTGCGCTCGATGTAGATCATGGAATCCTTCAGCGTCTGGAACACGCCCTCGTTCAGATATTTCTCCATGGAGGCGTTGATGTCGGCGATGAACTCGTCCACATTGGGAGCCTTCAGGTTGGCCTCGGGCAGGATCAGGCGCAGCGTGGAAGGCGCATCGCCTACATGCTTTTCCACGGCTTCCCAGTACTCGGGCTCGGACGTGAACTGGTCGCAGGCGACGACGGCCCACTTGTTCATGTCACAATCTGCGGGCAGCAGGATATCGGCGGGATACAGACCCAGTTTTTCGAACTTGCTGTTCATATTTTTCCTCCTTGATTGTCAAGACTGCCCAGCGGCAGCCTCTCCCTTTTCAAAAGCGTTAAAAGGGTCGCTTCTAACAGCAATAGTATATACCAAAACCCAAACGCTTGACAACGAGTAATTTTCAAAGAATCCCACTTTTCTGCGACATTTTTTCAAGCCGCTGTGCAGTAAACGTATCAATCCCTGTGCATGATCCGCAAATCCGGCGGCGCAGACGCATAAAACGCCGTGCGGCGGACAAGCTAACAGCGCAAGATCCGGGGAAAGCTCCCCATAGGAGGTAATTTGATGATCTTGGATCGGATCGCACTGATCCTCGCCATCGTGGGCGCGCTGAACTGGGGCGGCATCGGCCTGTTCGGTTTTGACTGCGTGGCCTTTCTCTTCGGCGGCCAGCTGGCCTTTCTCAGCCGCGTGATCTATACGCTGGTGGCCCTGGCGGGCCTCTGGTGCATCACGCTGCTGTTCCGCGAGCAGGAGCACGACGGCGGCGTAGAGCACGCCTGAGCACACGCAGGGCAAAAAAGACGAGCCGGAAGCTCCGGCTCGTCTTTTTCTGTTTCCATTCCCGGTCAGCGCACACAGAGCCGGTCTGCCAGCTCCTTTTCCGGTGTGACGAAAAGGGTCCTCTGATTCGTGTAAATCACCATGCCGGGCTTTCCGCCCGCAGGCTTTTTTACATAGCGCACCGGCACATAGTCCACGGGCACACTGCTGCTCTCCGCACCCTCGGAATACCAGGCGGCCAGCATAGCCGCCTCGCACAGGCTCTGCTCGTCGGGCTCTGCGCCGCCGGTGCGCAGGATCACATGGGAGCCATGGAGCTTCTGCACATGGAGCCAGACGTCCCGCTTGTCCGCGTCCTTCAGCGTCAGGCGGTCGTTCTGGGTGTTGTTGCGGCCCACGGTGATGGGGATGCCCGCACTGGATCGGAACTCCCGGTAAGGGCTGGGACGCTTGGGCTGCTTTTTCCCGTCGCTCTGGCGGCGGAGATAGCCGCCTGCGGTGAGCTCAGCGCGGATCTCGTTGAAATCCTGCTCAGACTCCGCCTGGGCGATCTCCTGCAGCACGCTTTCGAGATAGCGCAGCTCCTCCTCGCCCTTTTCGATCAGCTCACGGAGATAGCTTTCGGCTGTTTTGGCCTTGGTGTAAAGCTTATAGTACTTCGCGGCGTTCTGCTGCGGGGTCAGCAGCGGGTCGAGGGCGATGACGAGCTCCGGCGCGCCGTCGCGGTAATAATCCTGCGCCCGCAGCTCCCGTTCGCCCCGCTGCATCCGGTAGAGATTGGCCGTGATGAGCTCGCCCTTTTTGCGATACTCCTCCCGGTCCTGCGTCGCGGCGTATTCCTTTTTCTGGTTCAGCAGCTTGCGCGCCGTGCGGTCACGGGCGTTGCCCGCCGCCTTCAGCAGATCCTGTCCCTTCTGGCGGATACGCTCGCGCCGCTCCTTCTCCTCGGTGTAGCAGTCCAGCAGCTTCGAAAAGCTCTCCAGCTGCCTCAGCTCAGTCTCCGGGCCGTACTGCCCAATGGGCAGATAGGTGAAATCCACAGGCGCACCGCCGCGCAGCAGCAGATTCGGTGTAAAGTGAAACTCCTGTTCGGCACTTGCCAATTCGCGGATCAGTGCGACAGCTGCCGTCCGCTGATCCATCGACAGCTCCCCGATCCGCCCGTCGCAGCGGCCGCAGACCCGGAAGGCGATCTCCCGCGCCACCAGCGGAGAAAAGCCGCTGAGCGTGGCGGTGAGCCAGCCGGACAGCTCGTGTTCCGGGTTCTCCCGCTCCATGGCGCACAGCAGCGTTTCCGCCTCCGCGGCAGAGGGATCCAGCCGTTCGCCCGAGGGCGGCAGCCGATAGCGCATCCCCGGCAGCACCTGGCGCTGGAGCGACATCTCCAGATCCACCCGGCGAAGGCAGTCGATGATGATCTCCTCGCCGTCCAGCAGAATGAGGTTGGAGCGGCGGCCCATGGCCTCCAGCACCAGCGAACGGGTGCCTGCCTGCCCCAGCTCGTCGGTCACGTCGAAGTCCAGGCGCACCACGCGCTCCATGGGCGGCTGCGTCACGCTGCGGATGCGCCCACCCGCCAAATGCTTGCGCAGCAGCATGCAGAACATGGGCGGCGCGGCAGGGTTTTCCCGCGGCAGCTCCGTCAGCTGGATGCGGGGCAGGTTCACGCCTGCGTTCAGATAGAGCCGGCGGCCGCCCCGCAGCAGCAGGATCACCTGATCCCTTGCGGGCTGCTGCACCTTTTCGACTCTGGCTCCCGTGATCTCCGGCGTCAGCTCCCCAAGGAGCGCCCGGAGACAGATGGCGTCAAGCGGCATCTCTCATTCCTCCTCCCGGATCATGCGGTCAAAGAGCTCGTTGATCCGCTCCTGCCGCCCATGCAGATAGAGATAGCCAAACAGCGCCTCCAGCGCCGTTGCCTTCTGATAATCGCCGCGAGTGGCGTTGGCGGGGATATTGTGAACGTTGGCGTTCCGGCCGCGGCGGAACACCGCCTGCTCCTCCTCCGTCAGAAGGGGCAGGATCCGTTCGGCACGGGCGGCCTGCGCCGGGGCGCGCACCAGCTCCACCGTGGCGCGGTGCAGGCCCTTGCCGGTGGCCCTGCCCTGCTCGCAGAGCCAGCTGCGCACCAGCAGCTCGTACACCGCGTCGCCCAGGTGGGCCAGACCGATGCTGCTGATGGCGCGGATATCGTCTTCATTCAGTTGAACATGAAAATGGTCGTGCATGGCAGTGCTTCTCCTTTGCAAAAAGAGGGGAATAAAGCTTAGACCGCAGCGGCAAGTGCCCTGCGGTCAAAGGAACGGTCAGCGACCGGACAGCTCCACCGCATGACGCACAAAGCTCAGCGGCGGCACATAGCCGGGGAATTTCATGCGGAAGAGCATCTGCGGATGGCGGGCCTCCTCCAGCGGCAGACCGTCGACATCCTGCATGGCAGGCACCGTAAAGGAAAACGGCTTGAGATCCGGGCCGACGATCTCCACCTCGTCGCCCACGCGGAACTTGTTGTTCAGCGTCAGCAGGGCGTTGCCCGCGGCATCACACTCGCGCACGATGGCGCAGATCTGCCACTCCCGCAGATAGCGGGAATGGGAGGTATACTGCCCCGGTTCGCCAAAGTAAAAGCCGGTGGAATAGAAGCGGTGACTCACATGCTCCACCTCGTCCAGCCAGACCGGATCCGGCTCGCGCCCCGCCGTCACGTCGTCGATCACATGGCGGTAAGCCCCCGTGACGATGGCGGCATAGTAGGCGGATTTGGCGCGACCCTCGATCTTGATGCAGTCCACGCCCGCGTCCATCAGCTCCCGCAGATGGCCGATCATGCACATGTCGCGGGAGTTCAGGATGTACGTTCCCTTCTCGTCCTCCACGATGGGGAAGTACTCGCCGGGGCGCTTCTCCTCCATCAGGGCATATTCATAGCGGCAGGGCTGCGCGCAGGCGCCGCGGTTGCTGTCGCGCCCGGTGAGATAGCTGCTGAGAAGGCAGCGGCCGGAATAGCTGACGCACATGGCGCCGTGACCAAAGGTCTCGATCTCCAGCTCCTTCGGCGTTTTTGCCCGGATCTCGCGGATCTCCTCCATGCTGAGCTCCCGCGCCAGCACCACGCGCTTCGCGCCCAGCTCGTACCAGGCAGTGGCGCAGGCATAGTTCGAAATGCTCTGCTGGGTGCTGACGTGCCGCTCGCAGCGCGGTGCGTATTTCCCTGCCAGGGTGAATGCGCCCAGGTCCGCCAGAATCAGCGCATCCACGCCCGCATCCTGCAGCTGCTCGAAATAGCCCGGAAGCGCCGCCGCCTCACCGTTGCGGGGCATGGTATTCACGGTGACATGCACCTTCACGCCGTTTTCATGGGCAAAGCGCACGGCACCCGGCAGCTCCTCGGGGCTGAAATTCCCCGCAAAGGCCCGCATCCCGAAGGAGGTGCCCGCGAGATACACGGCGTCCGCGCCGTAGCGCACTGCCATCTCCAGCTTTTCCCGGTCGCCGGCAGGAGACAGCAGCTCCAGCTTCTGTTTCATCCGTTCCTCCATCAGCCGGCGGCAGCCATGGCCTTCTGATGCTCAGCCAGGGTCTTGCTGAACACATGCTTGCCGTCTGCGCCCAGCACATAGTAATAGTAATCCGTATCAGCAGGCTCCACGGCGGCTTCGATGGAAGCAAGGCCGGGGTTGGAAATGGGCGTGGGAGGCAGACCCTTGTGCTGGTAAAGGTTATAGGGGCTGTCCAGACTCGTGTAGTCCGCCTGAGTGATCTCGCGGCCCGCGGCATAGACCAGCGCCGCGTCGATCTGCAGCAGGTTGGCCGTCTCGCCGGTGTGCTCCAGACGATTGTGGATGACGGAGGAGATCTTGGAGCGGTCGCTGCCATCGGTCTCCTTCTCGATGAGGGAGGCGATGGTGATGACCTCCTTCAGACTGTACTGCGAGGCCTCGATCTGATCCATATAGCTGCTGACCTTGCTGTAGAAGTTGTCCACCAGGCGCTTCAGCGCGGAAACCGGCTCCTCGCCCACATAGAACTCATAGGTATCCGGGAAAAGATAGCCCTCCAGTCGGGAGATGTTGCCCTTCTCGGTCTCGTCGGTAAAGCTGTATCCAAAGGTGCCGGTCTCGGCGGCCGCCGTCAGCGCCGCCTCGGTGTTCACGCCCTTCTTGGCGAGGATGGCGATGACCTCCTTCACAGAGGAGCCCTCGGGAATGGTGGCGCGGACCGTCTCCGCGCCGGCATAGGACTTCTTCGGCACCATGCCGTTGATGAGGGCGCGGTAATCCATGTCGGAATTCAGGGTATAGATACCGGGGCCGATCTTCTCGTCTGCGTTGAACACGGCGGCAAAGAGACGGAACACGCCCTTATACTTGATGAGCCCCTCTTCCTTCAGCTTTTTGGCCACCGTTCCCACGGTATCCTCGTCCGTCACCACGACGGCAGTCTCCACATCCTCCTTGTTGAAGGAGCAGATGTCGTTGGCCAGCAGCCATGCGGTTCCCGCAAGGATGGCGGAGACCACCAGGATGAAGGCGGCATAGCCCAGCAGCAGAGACGCCGGGCTGCGGCGCTTCTTCGGGCGGTGCCGGGTCTGACGATGACGCTGCTCCTCCTGTGCTCTTCTCACGCGCTGGGCATCCCAGCGGGTGGTTTCATGGGGATCGTTCTGATAAGACAAGATATCACACGCCTTTCTGTTCATTTCGTAAGGTTTCCTCCGTCACCTTCTGCCCGCCGCCGCATAGAATGGAGCAATCGGGAAAAGCGAGGTGACGATCATGTGGTCTGATAACAACTGCGGCTGCCTCTGGCTCATCGTGCTGCTGCTTCTGCTGTTCTGCTGCTGCGGAAACGGCATGAGCCGGGGCAGTGCCTGCACCTGCGGAGGCTGCGGAAACAGCGGCTGCGGCTGCGACTGAGCGTACTTAGGCGAAAAGGGGCCGACGGCCCTTTTTCGCATCGCCGCGTCCGGACAGGCTGCGCTCAGAGCAGCGTCTGCAAACGGCGCAGGATCTCGGCATGGATCTCCTCCACGCTGAGAAGGCAGCCATCCCGCACGCAGTCCACGCGCTCCCAGCCGCAGAGCTGCGCCACCTGCGCCGCGTTTTCGCGGCACTCGCGCAGGTATTTCTCGTCCTTCTCGTGGATGTCCGCCGCGGTGTGGGTGGCAGCCTCCCGGCGGCGCATCATCTGCCCGGTGATCTCCGTGGGGATATCCAGATAGAACACCACGTCAGGGCGCGGCAGGCCCAGCTGCTCGTATTCAAAGTGGAAGAGCCAGTCGAGGAAGGGCTTCCGCTCTGCCTGCGGCAGCTTGGAGGCCTGATGCACGGCGTTGGAGGTGGTATAGCGATCCGCCACGACAAGGCCGCCGTTTTCATAAAAGCTGCCCCAGTCCTGCTTATAGGAGGCATAGCGATCCACCGCGTAAAAGGTGGACGCTGCATAGGCGTTCACATCTCCCGGCTCGCTGCCGAAGCCGCCGCCGAGGTACATGCGGATCAGCGCCGAGGAATCGTTGTCATAGCGGGGAAAGGTGAGCTGGCGCAGCTCATGGCCGCTGCGGCGCAGATGCTCGGCCAGCAGACGGGTCTGCGTGGCCTTGCCGCTGCCGTCCGTCCCTTCAAATACGATCAGCTTTCCCTTCATCGCTTCTCCCCCGCCACATGAAGCATGAACAGCGGCAGCTTCATCATGCGTCCCAGGCGGCTGGGGTTCTTCATCAGACGATAGAACCACTCCAGCCCATGGTCGCGGTAAAACTGCGGCGCACGCTCCACATTTCCTGCAAACACATCCAGCGAACCGCCGAGACCCAGCAGCAGATGTGCGCCGGTGGCCTCGCCGTATTCCTTCATGAATATCTCCTGCTTGGGTGCGCCGAGACAGACGAACACCAGCTCTGCCCCGCTCTCGCGCACCTTTGCGGCGGCCGCGGCATCGTCCTTGAAATAGCCGTCCGCCGTGCCCACGATGAGCAGGCCCGGATAGTCCAGCCGCATCTTCCCGGCGGCGGCCTCGGCCACGCCCGGCTTGGAACCCAGCAGATAGACCTTCTTCCCCAGCGCGGCGCACTGCTTCAGCATCTCTGCGCCGAACTCAATGCCGGGGACGCGGCCCTTCAGCGGCGTCTTGCGCAGACGGGAGCCATAGACCACGCCGATGCCGTCCGGCAGCACCAGATCCGCGCCGTTCACCGCCGCCATGGCTGCGGGGTTTTCGCGGCAGGTCTCCACGATCTCGGGATTCGGCGTCACCACATAGTGTGTGCCGTCGCTCTCCAGCAGCGCGACGCCGCGCTGCACCGCCTCCTCCATGGTCACATTATCAAAGCCAACGCCTAAGAGTTCGATTCTCATGACAAAAACCTCTGTAAAAGCGGACGTTCCGCTAAAATATCAGTTTATTATAGCACGCGCTTCCCTGTTTGTCCACAAAAACCGGCAAGTGCTGCGCAACGTGCGCAACGGACGGTTGCTTTTCATAGGGCCGGAAGCATGCTATACTGTACCCAAAGGAGGCGATCCCATGAACGAAGAACACATCCTCACCCGACTCCGCACGGAAAGGAACTGGTCGCAGGAGGAGCTGGCCGGAAAACTCCATGTGACCCGGCAGGCCGTTTCCCGCTGGGAGACGGGCGAGACAATCCCGAATCCGGAGACGCTGAAGCAGCTTTCCGGGCTCTTCGACGTATCCATCAACACGCTGCTGGGCGCGCCGCGCAAGCTGGTCTGTCAGTGCTGCGGCATGCCGCTGGAGGATGGACTGCTCAGCCGGGAGCCCGACGGCAGCTTCAACGAGGACTACTGCAAATGGTGCTATACCGATGGGAAATTCGTCTACACGAGTCTGGAGGAGCTGACGGATTTTCTCGCCGGGCACATGGCCAGCGAAAGCTGGCCGAAGGAGCAGGTGCGCACCTATCTGGAAAACATGCTGCCCCAGCTGGCGCACTGGAAAAAGCAGGGCTGAGCGCTCCTTACATTCTGCCCTGCCTCTCCCCTATCTGATACCGGAAAAGCTCTGCGGAAGGTCTTCCACAGAGCTTTTTCTCACAGTTTTTTCGTTTTTTTCTTCAAAAAGACAAAGCCCGTCTCGCTGTACAGCACGCCGAGGAACACCAGCGCAAAGCCGATGATCAGCTTCGCCGTCAGCGGATCACCATAGAACAGCACAGCGATGATGGTGCCGAAGACGCTCTCCAGCGAGAGGATCAGCGACGCCGAGGCGGGATCCGTGCTGATCTGGCCCACATTCTGGAAGAGGAAGGCCACGCTGCTTGCCATGACGCCCAGATACAGAATGGCGAACCAGGTGCCGGAGGAAATGCCGGTAAACGTGGGCAGGCCGTTCAGCGCCGTGTTGCAGATCCAGCCATAGAGCCCCGCAAAGGCAAATTCCAGCATGGTGATGAGATAGATGTCCTGATCGTGGCCGTATTTCTCGGTGGCCAGGATCTGGGTGGCATAGAAAAAGGCGGCAAAGAGGCTGACGATATCGCCCCAGGCGATGGAGCCAAAGCCCTCGCTGAGAGAGATGGCGCCCACGCCCACCACGCAGATCAGCGCCGCCAGCACCTGCCGCTTCTCCGGGCGCTTATGCGTGAATACCCAGGCCAGCACCGGCACCAGCGCGGCATACCACGAGGAGAGAAAGGCGTTTTTCGAGGCGGTGGTGCCCATGACGCCGATGCTCTGGATGGAAAAGGCGATGAACAGATGCGCTCCGATGACGGCTCCCGCCTTCACCGTGGCACGGTCGATGCGCCGCAGGTTTTTGAACCCCGCCAGCGCGAGACACGCCGCGCCAATGGTAAAGCGCATGGCGGCGAGGAAAAAGGGCTCCACGTCGTCCAGCGAGCTCTTGATAAAAACAAAGGTGCTGCCCCAGATCAGCGCCGCGGCAAACAGCATGAGCTTGGCCGCTCTCTTACCCGGTTGGATGGTCATACAAAAAATTCTCCGTTTACTTTATGGGTCTGCTCCGTTATACTGAACACAGCAGCTTCACGTAGCAACGCATATTCTATCAGAGGGGCGAAAAAATGACAAGGCTTTCACGGGAATTTTATCTGGGCGACACGGTGGAGACCGCAAAGGCCCTGCTGGGCTGTCTGCTGGTGCGGCGGCTCGGCGGCGAGACGCTCATGGCCCGCATCGTGGAGACGGAGGCCTATGTGGGCCGCATGGACAAGGCCTGTCACGCCTATCAGTACCGCCGCACACCGCGGACGGAGGTCATGTTCGGCGAGGCGGGACACGCCTATATCTACTTCACCTATGGGATGCACCACTGCCTGAACTTTGTGACTGAGCCAGTGGGTGAGCCCTCTGCCGTGCTGATCCGTGGCTTGCAGCCCATCGAAGGGACGGACACCATGTCCCGCCTGCGCTTCGGCTGCCCGGCGGCGGAGCAGAGCGCCTATCAGCGCAGGAATTTTCTCAACGGCCCGGGCAAGGTCTGTCAGGCGCTGGGCCTGACGCGGGATCAGAACGGTCTGGATCTCACAGGGGATACGCTTTTCATCCTCCCCGCCCCGACGCCCGTTTCCCCCGCTGACATCCACTGCGGCAAGCGCATCGGCATCGACTACGCCGAGGAAGCCGTGGACTTCCCCTGGCGATTCTGGATCCACTGACAGGAGCGGTTTTTATGTACTATTTCTTTGACCTGGACGGCACGCTGACAGACTCCAACGGTGTTTGGATCGACGTGGACATTGCCTTTCTCGCCCGCCGCGGCATGCCCTATACTGAGGAATACGCCAGGGGCGTCGCCCACACCATCTTCCCTCTCGCGGCAAAGTTCACCCGGGAATACTGCGGCATCGACGACTCGGAGGAGCAGATCATGTCGGAGTGGATGGAGCTTGCAGGCGACCGGTACGAAAGGACTGTAAAGCTAAAGACCTTTGCACGCGAATTTTTGGAGCAGTGCCAAAAAAAGGGCATCGGCATGTCGCTGGTCTCCTCCTGCGTCCCGGCACACGGGAAAGCTGTGCTGGCGCGATACGGGCTCACGGACTATTTTGACGAGCTGATTTTTGCCCACGATCTGGGCATTGAAAAGAGCGACCCGCAGCTCTTTCTGGAGGCGGCGCGGCGCTGCGGCGCGGCGCCGGCGGACTGCGTGCTGTTCGACGATTCCAGCCGCGCCTGCCGCGGCGCACTGGCGGCGGGGATGCAGGCCGTTGGCGTTTACGACGATCTCTTCCGCCGGGACGAGGCCGAGCTGCGCACCATCTGCAGCCGCTTCATCCGGAGCTTTCAGGAGCTGCTGGAGGACTGACGGCCGCGATTGAAAAAATCCCTGATTTTCTCATTTTTTGGTATTGCTTTTTGCAGAAGTTTCTGGTATCATACCCTTGGAACTGCTGTTTATGTGCGAGCCCCTTCCGTTTTCGGTTGAGGGCACGTCGCCGTCGGCAGTTCCTTTCTATGCCTCTTCCCTTACGCCGCCCCGCGTAGCTGTCCGTTCTGCCGTTTACTCTGCGGCATCCTTTTTCTGCCTTTTCCTGCTTGACACCGGCCCAGAAATCGCGTATATTATTCTCGAAGTCAGACTCTCGTATGGCACCCAGGGAATTGAACCCCGGCCTCCCAACGAGAAGGTCCTGGCTTCTTTTTTTGTCCAGATACCGCCGGTTCAGATGCAAAAACGGGATGCGGGCCATTGACCCGCATCCCGTTTACCATATCCTAAGCTCATTTCAGGATGACTTCCGCGTCCTGCTTTTCGATGACCTCGCCCACGATGGCGACCCAGGGGAACTCGTCCTTCAGCCGATCCACCACGGCCTGCGCCTTCTCCGGCGGCATGGCCACCAGCAGACCGCCCGCCGTCTGCGGGTCGGCCATCAGGTCGATGCACCACTGGGGAACGCCGGGTTCGGCGCGGAAATAGGGCTTCACATAGTCCAGGTTCCGGTAAGCGCCGCCGGGGATCAGACCCATCTGTGCCAGCTCCGGTGCCTGCGTCATGTAGGGCACCTTCTTTGTGTCGAACACCAGCGTTGTGTCGCCGCCCGACGCCATCTCATAGCCGTGACCCAGCAGGCCGAAACCGGTGATATCCGTGCAGGCATTGGCGCCGCCCACGGCGATGACCGCCTGCGCCGCCTTTTTGTTCAGCGTAATGAGATGCATGACCATCTCATCCTCTGCCGCCTTGTCCGCCAGATCCACCTTGGCCGCCGTGGAGACCACGCCGCTGCCGATGGGCTTGGTCACCACCAGCACGTCGCCCACCTTCGCGCCGCAGTTGCGCAGCACCTTGTCCGGGTGGACATAGCCGGTGACACACATGCCGTATTTCGGCACGTCGTCCTCGATGGTGTGGCCGCCCGCGATGATGCAGCCCGCCTCCACCGCCTTGCTGTGGCCGCCCTCCAGGATCTGACGGGTGACCTCCTTGGGCAGACAGTTGGGGATGCAGAGGATGTTCATGGCCAGTGCCGGCTCGCCGCCCATGGCGTACACATCGCTGAGGGCATTGGACGCCGCGATCTGGCCGAACAGGAAGGGATCGTCCACGATGGGGGTGAAAAAGTCCACCGTATGGATGGCTGCGATCTCGTCCGTCAGACGGTACACGCAGGCATCGTCGCTGGTGTCAAAGCCCACCATCAGCTTGTCGTTCTGGACGTTGGGCAGATTATTCAGAATTTCCGACAGAGCACCCGGCCCCAGCTTGGCCGCTCACCCGGCCGCCTTGGTCATCTGCGTCAGCTTGATCTCTCCGGTCATCGACATGATTCGTCCTCCTGAAACTGTTCCTTCTCATTCAAAATAGTATTATAGCCGAAAGGCATCCGCTTTTCAACCGTGTTTTGCATTCTTTCCCCTGGCTATGTCTCCGGACACGGAAAAGCGCGAAGGTCTGCCCCGACGCGGCGGCTCTGCGCTTATTTTTCACTCCCCTGCCCTATTCAAAGAGCGCATTGTCTGCAAGGACGGAGCAGTCGATCTTTTATCCCGCATCAGGCAGCCCGCCGCCGTCGGGCGGAAGGACTGTTCCCTGTCATCGCGCAAAAAAAGGACGCCGGTCGGCGTCCTTTTTCGTTATCGATCCTCGCGGAAGTAGGAAAGGCCCAGATGGGCGGGGGGCTGATTCTCGCGCTTGTTGCGCATACTGGTGAACACCAGCACCACGATGGTCACGATATAGGGCAGCATCTTGTACAGCTCCTTGGTGGAGAGGTTCATGCCGGCAGGAATGAAGAGATACAGGATGTACAGGCCGCCGAAGAGCACGGAGGCCAGGATGCCCACGTTGGGCCGCCAGATGGTGAAGATGACCAGGGCGATGGCCAGCCAGCCGCGGTCGCCGAAGGCATCGTTGGACCAGACGCCGCAGGCGTAGTCCATGACGTAGTAGAGACCGCCCAGACCCGCGATCATGCTGCCGACACAGGTCGCCACATACTTGTAGCGGACAACGTTGATGCCGGCGGCGTCCGCCGTGGCAGGGCTCTCGCCCACGGCGCGCAGATGCAGGCCAACCCGGGTGTGCTTCAGCACATAGGAGGCGACAAGGGCGATGGCGATGGCGAGATAGGCCAGGAAGCCATAGGACAGGAAGATCTTCCCGAACCAGCCAAGATCGGCCGCAAAGGGCAGCGAGCGGCTGAAATAGGCGCTGGTGGCAGAGAGGGCGATGGAGGGCACCTCGCTGCCGGTGAGCTTGATGAGAGAGCCGCCGAAGAAGTTGCCGAAGCCGATGCCGAAGGTGGTGAGGGCAAGGCCCGTCACGTTCTGATTGGCGCGCAGCGTCACGGTCAGCACACTGTAGATCAAACCCATGATAAGGGAGCCCAGCAGGGACGCGCAGAGGGGGATGCCGATGGCAAGGAAGGCGTTCATATTCGCCGCGCCGCCCGCCGCCTGCTCATAGAGGAACGCGCCGATGACGCCGCAGATGCCGCCCACATACATGATGCCGGGGATACCCAGATTCAGGTTGCCGGATTTCTCCGTCAGGGTCTCGCCGGTGCTGCCCAGCAGCAGGGGGATGCTCTGCACCACGGCTCTTGGAATAAAGGTTACCAGATCAAGCATGGCTCAGTTCTCCTTTCCCTTTCTGCGGAAGCTCATCTTGTAGGTGATGAAGAATTCGCTGCCGATGATGAAAAACAGGATGATGCCGGTGAGGATATCCGCAAAAGAGTGGTTCAGGCCGAACACCGTGGAGATCTCGCCCGCGCCGCGGTCGAGGAACACCAGCAGGAAGCTGGTAAAGACCATGGTGATGGGATTGAACTTGGCAAGCCAGGAGACCATGACGGCGGTGAAGCCGCGGCCGCCCGCGATGGTGGTGGTGATGGTGTGATCCGTGCCGCCTACCAGAAGCAGACCCGCGATGCCGCAGATGGCGCCGGAGATGAGCATGGTGCGGATGATGACCTTTTCCACCTTGATGCCAACATAGCTGGCGGTGCGCTCGCTCTCGCCCACCACGGTGAGCTCATAGCCGTGCTTGCTGTACTTAAGATAGATATACATACCCACCGTGATGGCCGCCACGACCAGCACGTTCAGCAGATACTTCTGCCCGCCGATGACAGGCAGCCAGCCGGACTCGGTACTCTGGTTGATGATGCCGATCTTGCCCGCGCCCTTGGGCACCTCCCACACGATGACGAAATAGGCCACGAGCTGCGTCGCCACATAGTTCATCATCAGGGTGAACAGCGTCTCGTTGGTGTTCCACTTGGCCTTGAAGAAGGCGGGGATCACACCCCAGACCGCGCCGGCTGCGATGCTCGCGACCACCATCAGCGGGATCAGCAGCGCGTCCGGCACCTTGTCGCCCAGACAGATCATGCAGGCCGCCGTGGCAAGGCCGCCCATGAGGATCTGGCCCTCGCCGCCGATGTTCCAGAAGCGCATCTTGAACGCCGGAGTCACGGCCACGGACACGCACAGCAGGATGGCCAGATTCTGCGCCAGGATCCAGATCTTGCGCTTGGTGCCGAAGGCACCCTGGAAAATGGTGGCATAGACCTGCAGGGGATCCTCGCCCGTGAGGAGCGTGGTGACAAGGGCACAGAAGAGAAGTGCCAGCACGATGGCGGTGCCGCGGACGATCCAGCTGAAATACCAGGGCATGGCGCCGCGCTTGACGATATGGATCAGAGGTCCCTGATTCTGCTTATTCATCTTTCCCTCCCAGACGGGTCATGAGCAGACCCACTTCACGCTTTTTCGCGCCGCGGCCATCCAGCACGCCGCTGACCTTGCCGTCGCAGAGCACCAGGATGCGGTCGGCCAGCTCCAGCAGCACGTCCAGATCCTCGCCCACGTACACCACGGCCACGCCCGCGGCCTTCTGCTTGTTGATGAGATCATAGATGGTATAGGACGAATGGATGTCCAGGCCGCGCACTGCGTATGCCGTGAGCAGCACGGTGGGGGCGGAGGCGATCTCGCGGCCCACCAGCACCTTCTGCACGTTGCCGCCGGAGAGACGGCGCACCGGCGTACCCACGCCGGGGGTGCTGACATCCAGCTCCTTCACCACGTCCTCCGCCAGCTTCTTCGGGCCCTTGCGGTCGGTAAAGACCGAGCGGCCACGGCGGAAGGTGCGCAGCATCATATTGTC
>CAYPWQ010000013.1:0-14686 GCA_964414495.1 uncultured Oscillospiraceae bacterium | reverse complement strand
AGCGGCAGACGCCTCCTCCGGCGTCTCCTCCTGCACGGAGATGTCCGCCCCCAGCGCCCGCAGCTTTTCCACGATGCGCTCGTAGCCGCGCTCGATATACTGGATGTTGGTGATCTCGGTAGTGCCCTCGGCGGCGAGACCCGCGATGACCATGGCTGCGCCCGCGCGGAGGTCATAGGCCTGCACGGCGGCGCCGGTGAGCCGGGAAACACCCTCCACCACGGCGGTGCGGCCCTCCACATGGATCTCTGCGCCCATGCGGTTCAGCTCGCTGACATAGCGATAGCGATTGTCCCACACGCCCTCGGTGATGACGCTGGTGCCCTCGGCCAGAGCGAGGCCAACGGCGATCTGGGGCTGCATGTCCGTGGGGAAGCCGGGATAGGGCATGGTCTTGACATTGGTGCGGCGCAGCGCACCGGTGCGGCGGACAAGGAGAGTATCGTCCTCTTCCTCCACCTCCACGCCCATTTCCAGCAGCTTGGCGGTGATGCAGTCCATGTGCTTGGGGATGATGTTGCGGATCAGGACCTGGCCGCCCGCAGCGGCCACCGCCGCCATGTAAGTGCCCGCCTCGATCTGATCGGGAATGATGGTGTAGGTGCCACCGGAGAGACGCTGCCGGCCGTGGATGCGGATGGTGTCGGTCCCCGCGCCCTTGATGTCTGCGCCCATGGAGTTGAGGAAGTTGGCCAGATCCACGATGTGGGGTTCCTTGGCGGCGTTTTCGATGGTGGTGAGGCCCTCCGCCATGGCGGCGGCCATCATGATGTTCATGGTGGCGCCCACGGAGACCACGTCGAGATAGATGTTCGCGCCCTTCATGCGGCCGCCCGCGGCCCGGGCGCAGATGGGATCGCCCACCTCCACCTCCGCGCCCATGGCGCGGAAGCCCTTGAGATGCTGGTCGATGGGGCGCGCGCCGCCGAAGTTGCAGCCGCCCGGCATGGACACCACAGCCTCACCGAAGCGGCCCAGCAGCGCGCCGATGAGATAGTAGGAGGCGCGGATCTTATGCGCCAGCTCCTGCGAGACATGGGTGGTGGCGATGGAGCGGGCATCGATCTCCACGGTGCCGCGGCTGATCTGACGCACCTTGGCGCCCAGCTCGCTGATGATGCGCAGCAGGGCCGTCACGTCGCTGATCTCGGGGATATTCTCGATGCGGCAGACGCCGTCTACCAGAAGCGCGGCGGGGAGAATGGCCACGGCCGCGTTTTTCGCGCCGCTGATCTCGACCTCGCCAAACAGCGGCTTGCCGCCGTTGATCACGTACTTATTCAAAATAAGACACCTTCTCTTTCCCTCACGAAAGTCTATCGGAAAACCGCCTGCGGTCAGTTTGCCCGCGGCGGGCTGGTTCCATACAGAACGCGAAAATCGCCGCAAGGGCAGATTTCCACATATACCCTGCCTATTATAGCAGAAATTTTCAAAAAAGCAACCGGTGCTTTTTGAAAGGAAGAAATTGTTTTTCTCAGGACTGCGTCTCAAACAGGGGCAGGATCCGGCTGCCGGAGGCGCTGGCATAGTAGCAGCCGGCGTCGGTCTCGATGAGCCAGACCGGAAGGAGAGTGGACTGGAACAGAGTCTCCGCGCTGAGCTGCCACGCGGGGGCGACGGACTGGACGCTGCCGCAGACGAGGCCGCTCTCCTGCACATATTGCAGGAAGGCCGAGAGCGCATCTGCCGCGGCGCTGGGCTCGGCGGCTGCCTGCTCCTGCGTTTTTGCCACATAGTAGCCATAGGCGCTGGTGAGCAGATCATCGGTGAAGAAGAGGGAGACCGCGCCGCCCGCGATCACCCTGCGGTCGAGAGACTGCACCAGACGGACGGTCTCGCCCGTGCCGCCGTCGGAGAGGGTATAGCCCAGCTCCTGAAAGAGCTGCAGCGCCTCCTCACGGAAGAGGGAGGGACGGGAGACGGTCAGCTCGAAAAAACCGTTGCGGCGGAAGCGCAGCGTGCCGTGATCCGTGCGGTAGAGCGTGGCGGAGCCGGATTCCTGCGCCTTCGTCTCGCCCAGCAGCTGCGCCGCAAAGCGCTGCTCCCGCTCGCTGTCGCTGACGGCCACGGCGGAGGCGGCGCGGTGCTGCTTCGGCAGGGACTGCGGCAGCAGCTCGATGCCATGGGAGGCATAGAGCGTTTGCAGCTGCGCGAGGGTCTCCTGCTCTGCGCCGCGCTGCTGCAGGGCATTGTGGCCCAGCAGGGCCAGCAGCGCCAGATTGACCAGCGCCAGCGTGATGATGATGATCCGTTTCAGCAGATGCGTCTCCATGGGGGCCTCCTTGGGGCGATGGCTCAGCGCATGAGCCAGGATGCGGCGGCGTGGGCGGCGCCGCTGTCCACATAGCTCAGGGCCATTTCCAGACCGGGGTGCTCGGCGGCGATGGCGGCGGCCTGGGTGACCGGCAGCAGCAGGGACAGGGATTCGGCGGCGGTATAGCTGCAAAGCCGCAGCGAGAGCTGCGTCACGATGCCGCCGGTGATGGTCAGCTCGGCGGCGGCAGAGCCGTCGGCGGCGATGATGGGCAGACCGCCCGCCATATAGGAAAAGCACAGCGTGCAGCTGCCGCTTTCCCGCCGGATATCGGAGAGATAGAGCCGCTCCTCGCCGCCGGAGAGCCCCGGCAGCTGCAGCAGCAGACCATAGGCCCCGTCCACCAGCTCCGTGAGCGTGGGCTCGGCGGCATCGGAGAGACAGAAGCTCTCCGGCGCATAGCTGGCCGCGCCGAGATAGCTGACAAGGCCGGCGGCCGTGACGCTGAGGCGGCGGGGGGATTCCACGATGACCTCCGTGCCGGAGGCGTCGGTATAGCGGCTTGTGGTGTGGGAATTGAAGCCAAAGTAGTTTAGCAGCTCCTCCGTCACGGCGCTGCCCGCCGCGGCGCTCAGCTCCCGCACCTGCGGCAGGGTCGAGGGCAGCACCGTCAGAGGATGGAGGGTGCTTTCCCCCTCCTGCTCAAAGGCGAAGAGGCAGCCCTCGCCTCCCAACTGGCCCGCAAGGGTGGTCAGCTCCCCGGCGGACAGGGGCGTTTCGCAGCGCCAGCAGCGCTCACCGGAGGAAAACAGCAGCGCAGCGCCGCTCTCCTCCGCCGTCAGCAGCAGACGCTGCACCGGCGTCTCCTCGTCGGAGACAAGGCCCAGCCGCGCCGCCAGGATGCAGGCGGGCACGGGCACGGGGAAGCTGGCATACAGCCCCGGCAGCTCCAGCGCCGCCTGAAAATCCGCGGCGGCGATCTCCTGCGGGGACTGGGCCTGCCGCAGCGCATCCTCCCAGAGACGCTCCACAGCGGTAAAGGTGCTGTCAGAGGTGGCGAGCTGCTGATAGCGGCGGTCGCCGCCCGCCTCGCTGATGACCAGCGTCACGGGCCAGTCCAGCTCCTGCAGGCGCGAAACGCCGCCGCTCTCCTGCCCGCCGGGCTCGGACGCAGCGGCGTCGGGCAGCAGCTCCCAGTGCAGCAGCTCTGCCTGCGTCAGCGCAAACAGAAAGATGGCCGACACGCTCAGCAGCACGATGAGCAGATTCTGCAGGCGATCCCTGCGCTGCCGTTTTTCCTTGTCCACGGGGATCACCTCCTGCAAAAGTCAGTTTTCCTTCGGCGGAAGGATGGGGAGGGTCAGGCGCACGGTGGTGCCGGGTTCCTCCTTGGGGATCACGGCGATGCGGCCGCCGTGCTTCTGCACGATCTCACGCGCAATGGAGAGACCCAGACCTGTGCCGCCGGATTCGCGGCTGCGGGCCTTGTCCACCCGGTAAAAGCGCTCGAACACCCGGCCGCGGTCTGCCTCCGGGATGCCGATGCCGTTGTCGGCCACGTCGAGATAGATATAGTCGCTGTCCGACCGGGCGGAGACGCAGATGCGGCCGCCGTCGGGGGTGTACTTGATGGCGTTGCTGAGGATGTTCATCATGACCTGCTCCAGCCGCCCGCGGTCGCCGGTGATGAGGGGCAGCTCCTCGCAGGTGGTGGTAAGGGTGTGATGGTGCTGCCGCGCGGCCAGCTCCACCGCCCGGACCACGCTGGCAATGGCGGCGTTGAAGTCGAAGCGCGCCATGCACATCTCCGTCCGACCGGAATCCAGACGCGACAGCGTCAGCAGATCCTGCACGATGTGGGTCATGCGGTCGGACTCGCCGATGATGACATCGAGGAAGCTGTTGGTCAGCTCCCGGGGGATGTCCTCGCCGCTGTCCCGCAGGGTCTCGGCATAGCTGCGGACATTGGTGAGGGGGGTGCGCAGCTCGTGAGAGACGTTGGCCACGAACTCCTTGCGCTGCTCCTCCTGGCGGCGCTGCTCCGTCACGTCGTGCAGCACCACCAGCGCGCCGCCGCTGTCCTGATCGGAGAAGGGGGAGAGATAGAGATCCAGCGCCCGGTCGTCCACGCTCAGCTCGGCCTCCAGAAAGTTGGGCCGCTGCAATTGCAGCACATGGGACAGGGGGAACAGATGGCCGAAGAGGGAATCATAGCCCTCGCCGCTGACATTCCGGCCCAGCATGTCCTCCGCCACGGGGTTGCAGTGGATGATGCGGCCCTCGCGGTCGAAGGCCACCACGCCGTCGGTCATGTGGAGGAAGAGGGTGTCCAGCTTGTTGCGCTCGTTCTCAACAGCGGAGAGCGTGCTCTGCAGCACGGCGGACATGTCGTTGAAGGTGCCCGTCAGGATGCCGATCTCATCGGCGGACTCCACCTCCAGCAGCTCGCCGAAGTCGCCCGCGGCCACGCGCTCCGCGCCCTCGGTGAGCTTTTCGATTGGGTTGATCATGGCCTTGCTCAGCAGAAAGCTCAGCAGCACCGAGATCAGCAGACCGATGACCAGCGCCTGCAGGATGATCTGGAACAGCTGGGCGCTCAGGTCGTTGACGGTCTCGCGGCTGTCGAGGATGTAGATGATGAAGGCGTGGTCACCGCCGGAGATGGGGATGGCCACGTCCATGTAGGAGGAGACGATGCTGCTGCTGTCGCCCACCTCGCCGTTGCGGGCGGCAAGCAGATTGTCCGTCACGGCAAGCTCCTGTCCGCCCTGCTCGTCCGAGCCGGAGAGGAACGCACCGGTGCGGCCGTCCAGAATGTAGTAATTGCGGGTATTGTAGTCGATGCCGAGAGAGCCGGTGTTGGCCTCCATAATGGTTTGCAGGCGGTCGGCGCCATCCTCCTGCGCGGCCTCGCTGCGAAGCGTCGAGACGAACTGCGCGTCGGAAAAGGCGCGGTCCACCTGCTCGTAGAACGCGTCGATATAAAAGCTGGAGACGCTGGTGATAAGAAATGCGCCCACCACGGCCATGAGCGAGGTGATGAGCAGCAGCATGATCATCACGAGCTTCATATGCAGACTGCGGAACACGCCTTCGCCCCCTTTCTGCCAGGGCCTCAGCCCTGATTGGAGAAATAGTAGCCCACGCCGCGGCGGGTCAGAATGTACACAGGCTCGGCGGGCACGTCCTCCAGCTTTTCCCGGAGGCGGCGCACGGTGACATCCACCGTGCGGGCGTCGTCGCCCACATAGTCGTAGTTCCAGACCTGCTCCATGAGATCCGCCCGGGAATAGACCTTGTTGGGGTGGCTCGCAAGGAAGGTCAGCAGCTCGTATTCCCGCTGGGTCAGGGGGATGGCGCTGCCGTTCTTGAAGACCTGGAAGCTGTCGGTGTGCAGGGTCAGATTGCCGGCCAGCTGCATCACACTGTCGTTCACCGCGGGAGCGAAGGCGGGGGCCGCGTCGGAGACCCGGCTGCGGCGGATGTTGGCCTTCACCCGGGCCATGAGCTCCCGGATGGAGAAGGGCTTGGTGATGTAGTCGTCCGCGCCGATCTCAAGGCCCAGGATCTTGTCGTCCTCCTCCTCCCGGGCAGTGAGGATCAGGATGGGCACATCATCGCCGCTCTCCCGCAGGGCGCGGCACACGTCAAAGCCGATCATGCGGGGCAGCATCACGTCCAGCAGGATCAGATCGGGGCTCTTCTCCCGCGCAAGCTGCAGACCGGTCTCGCCGTCATAGGCCTCCAGCGTCTCGTACCCCTCCCGCTGCAGATTGAAGCGGACGATGTCCACGATATTCTTTTCATCCTCCACGATGAGGACGGTCTTTTTTCTGGCGTCCATGGGCAGTTTCTCCTCTTTTTCCGTCTCTCAGATATCCAGATACAGTCTGGCCTTCAGCACGCCTGCCACGGTCTTGGCATCGGCGATCTCGTTTTTCAGGATGCGGCGCAGCAGCTCCTCCATGGGCACCCGCTCCACCCGCAGAAATTCGTCCTGATCGGGGCTGGCCTCGCCAAAGGTCAGGTTGCGGGCCAGGAACAGATGCAGCGTCTCGCCGTAGCACCCGGGGGAGGGATAGAGCTTGCCGAGAGGCTGGAAGAAGGCGGGGGACGCGCCGGTCTCCTCCTTCAGCTCGCGCAGAGCCGCCATGTAGGGATCCTCGCCCTTTTCCAGCTTGCCCGCCGGGATCTCCAGCAGAGCCTCGCCGAAGACATAGCGGAACTGCTCCACCATCAGCACATTGTTTTCGTCATCCAGCGCTACCACGGCCACGCCGCCCGGATGATCCGCCACCTCCCGCTCTGCAACGGAGCCGTCCGGTAGCGTCACCCTGTCCACATGGACGGTGAGGATGCGCCCCTCAAATTTGTTTTCACGACTGACGAAACGCTCGGTAAGATCCATGATCGACGCCGCCTTTCTGCCTTTTTCGCCGCGCTGCGCGGCGTATGATAGACCTGCCGCCGCTTTTGCGGCAGGCACAGCTGCACATAGTGATACAAATACAGTATATCACAGCTGTCCCCTTCATTACAAGTTTATTTCACTTCGCCGGAAGGACTTGCCGCGAAAGGGGGAATGTGCTATACTGTGTACCGTTCCCGCGGGGAAGCTGACGGCGAAAGGAGGTCTCCCATATGGAAAAGAGCGGCATCAAGATCGCGGCGCAGAACCGCAAGGCCCGCCATGACTATTTTGTGGAGGAGACCTACGAGGCCGGCATCGAGCTTTTCGGCACCGAGGTCAAGTCCATCCGGCAGGGCACGCTGAATCTGAAGGATTCCTACTGCACGGTGAAAAACGGCGAGCTGCTGGTGCTGAGCATGCACATCTCCCCCTATGAAAAGGGCAACATTTTCAACCGCGACCCCGACCGGCCCAAGCGTCTGCTCATGCATAAGCGTGAGATCTTAAAGCTGCAGGCTCTGGCGCAGCAGGACGGCTATGCCCTGATCCCGCTGCAGGTCTATTTCAAAAACGCCCGCGTGAAGGTGGAGATCGGCCTCTGCAAGGGCAAGAAGAATTACGACAAGCGCGCCTCCACCGCCCAGCGCGACGCAAAGCGGGAGATGGATCGCGCCATGAAGGAGCGCCGCCGGTAAGCGGCGCAGGAAAGGAAGCGTATACTATGGCTGAGAACAAGAATCCCATCGTCACCATCGAGATGGAGAGCGGCGCCGTCATGAAGGGCGAGCTGTATCCCGCTCTCGCGCCCAACACCGTGAACAACTACATCGCCCTGGCCAACTCCGGCTTTTACGACGGGCTGATCTTCCACCGCGTGATCCCCGGCTTCATGATCCAGGGCGGCTGCCCCAACGGCAACGGCATGGGCGGCCCCGGCTATTCCATCGCAGGCGAGTTCAAGGCCAACGGCTTTTTGCAGAATGACCTGAAGCACACCACCGGCGTGCTCTCCATGGCCCGCGCCATGGATCCTGACTCTGCGGGCAGCCAGTTCTTCATCATGGTGGACGATGCGCCCCATCTGGACGATCAGTATGCCGCTTTCGGCCTGATCTATGACAATGCGGACGCGGCCATCGCTATCTCCCGCGTGAACCGCAACATGATGACCAACAAGCCCCTGAAGCCCCAGGTCATCAAGTCCATCCGCGTGGAGACCTTTGGCGTGGACTATCCCGCGCCGGAGAAGTGCTGATGAAAACGGCCATCATCACCGGGGCCTCCTCCGGTCTCGGCGTGGAGTTTGTCCGGCAGGCCGCCCGGGAATTCCCGGAGATCGAATGCTTCTGGCTCATCGCGCGGCGGGAGGATCGTCTGCGCGTTCTGGCAGAGGAGCTGGGGGCGGAAAAGACCCGCATCCTGGCGCTGGATCTGTCCCGCCAGGAGTCCTTCGACGCGCTGGAGGAAACGCTGCGGCAGGAGCAGCCCGACGTGCAGCTGCTCATCAACAACGCCGGCTGCGGCTATCTTGGCAATGTGAGCGAAACAGAGCAGGGTATCCAGCGCCGCATGACGGATCTGAACGTCACGGCGCTCACCGTGGTGACGGAGTTGACGCTGCCCTATATGAAGGCGGGCAGCCATGTGGTGAACGTGTCCTCCATCGCCTCCTTCTGTCCCAATCCCCGCATGACGACCTACAGCTCCACCAAGGCCTATGTGAGCTCCTTCACCCGCGGCCTCAGCGAGGAGCTGAAGGGGAAGAGCATCAGCGTCACCGCCGTCTGTCCCGGCCCCATGGCCACAGAGTTCATCACGGTGGGCGGCATCGACGGCAAGTCCAAGACCTTCCAGCGTCTGCCCTACTGTGATCCCAGACAGGTGGTGGGCGGCACCCTCCGCGCCGCAAAGGCGGGCAAGGTGTTCTATACGCCCACGGGCTTTTACAAATTCTATCGTGTGCTCGCCAAGCTGACGCCCCAGCGTCTCATGGTGAAGCTCACAAAGACCTGAGCAAAGCAAACAACGAGAGCATCAGCAGGTGTTGCTGTTTTTGGAAAACACATCGCGCTTATATGGGGGCGTACCGGTTTCGACGGGGGTGTGGATCCAGGATCAGCGGGCGGATGCGCCCAGCATCCTGAAAATGGGCAAATTATAAATTAAACAACACCAATACTGTTGCTATTGCTGCCTAACTAAAGGCAGCCGTCCGACCAGGGAGGGCCACGGCCCTGGAAGGGCGTCGTTGAGTGGCGTCCGTGAGGCGGGAAAGAGTTGACCTGCCCACGCATCATGACTCTACTGAATCCCGTAGTGTGACAGTTCACGCCGGGAGGAGGGAATGCAAACAACTGTCTGCGCCCGGAGAAGGTCCTGAGGAAGTGCTTTCGGACAGGGGTTCGACTCCCCTCGCCTCCACCAAAGGGGTATTACACGAACACCTATTACTATGTCGGCGGGTTTGCCGTCACGGTATGGTTTGCGTAATGCCAGACAGAAGAAAAGCGATCCAGCCTTAACCGGTTGGGTCGCTTTTCTTTATGCTTCAGTTTTACTTGCGTTCTTCAATCTTGATGGTGAATTCAAATGTGCCGCTGTACATTCCAGCTGAGCGTGTCTTTCCATCATAAATTTTTTCAAAATACGCACCACAATCAGATTTATTGGACTTCGTGAATACGGCTACAAGGCCATCTTCGGAGAGGTCGCCAAGGCCATCCACATAAGTACGAACGCACAAATCAAGTGTATCTCCATTATCTCTGCTCACTGTAACCATTCCCGGATCTTTCAGAGGGCTAATATAGATACTCAACTGCTCTGTGTCTCTCAAGTACATATACTGTGCATTGAAATAATAAGTACCATCATTGGCATAAATGCGTTCCGGGATGATAACACAATACTGCGTTTGCAGATCATAGACCACTTCACAAGTGGCTGACTGCTCCTGTGATTGGTCGCTGATAGACGTATGCCCGTGGCCTTCCTCTGGGAAAAGGGCGCTGAGATCCCCGCCAAGGCCTACATCGAGGGCCATCCCAGAAGCCCCGAGTGCGTGGACACCTGCGGCGGCTATGAGTATGTGAACGTCTGGCTGAACAAGTAAGACATCACACGACCCGCAATAAAAACCGACCCCGGCGGCGTGACCATGGTGGCCGCGCTACCGGGGTACAGAAAAGGGAGAACTGCCATGTCAGTCCTCCCTTTTTTTGATGCAGCGGGGTCTTGGCGCTTATTTTCCGCTCTTTTCGCGCTTGCGCAGGAAGTAATAGTCCAGCTTTTCCTTCATGTTCTCCGGGATCTCCCGGGCAACGGGGCAGCAGACGGCATTTGCCATGCGGGAGAGGAAGTCCCGCACAAAGGCGATGTCCTCCAGCAGCCGATCGGCGCTGACTACATCCATGGTGTCATAGCGGTTGTGGATGGAGGCGGTGTTCTGGGGCGCATAGCGGGCAAAGGATACCGCCGGCACGCCCTTTTCCGCGAAGCAGGAGGAGTCCGAGGAATGGACGCCCTGGGCGGCCTCGATGCCGCAGCCGCGCTCCGCGGCGAAATACTGCAGGTAATGCACCAGCTTTTCCTCCGCCGTGCAGTTGGCGATGAACTTGCCCATGAGCGAGCCCAGCATGTCGAGATTCACGTTCAGCGCCGTCTGCTTCAGCGCCTCCTCGTGCGCCTCGCAGTAGGCCCGGGAGCCCAGCAGCCCCACTTCCTCGCTGCCGCACCAGATGAAGCGCAGGCCATAGCGATGGGGCGCGGCGGCAAAATGCTCCGCCAGCGCCAGCAGAGCGATGCTGCCGGTCATGTTGTCATAAGCACCGTGGGAGAGGGCGGTGGAGTCGTAGTGTGCCGTGAGGTCGATCCACTGGTCGTTTTCGCCGGGGAGCTCCGCCACCACGTTGTGGGACTCGCCCACATACTCCTCCTGCATCAGGCGGATATGGGCGGTCTTTGCCCCGCTGCGGACCAGCTCCACCGCGTCCTTGGCGTGGATGTGGACGCCGGGAAGCTTGTCCTCCGTTTCCAGCAGGTGATAGAAGGTCTTCTGGTCGATGTCCCGGTCGGCGTGCTGCACGTCGCCGTCGTAGGTGATGAAGCCCACAGCCCCGGCGGCCAGCAGATCCCGGTAGATCCAGCCCCGCAGACGGCCGTCAAAGAGGACGATCTTCCCCCGGCAGGCGTTGATGCAGAGGGGATCGGTGTTGGTGAGATAGACGAGCTCGGCCGTCACATCGCCGCTGCCGGCGCGGAGATAGCCCCGACAGGGGATCTCGCGGCCGTCGGCGGTCAGCACCGCCTCGTGGATGCGGGCCATGTTCAGGGCAAAGGGCTCGGTCCGGGCGGCGAGACCCAGCGCCTCGCACTGCTGCCGGAGATAGTCGGCGCACTGCCGCTCCTCTGCGCTGCCGGCGGTGCGGGGATGGGCGGTGTCCCGCAGGATGGAAAGAATGGTCTCCTGATTCATTGCTCTGTTCCTCCCGCGCTCAGCCCACGACCTTTTCGCCGTTCAGGAACACCATCAGCACATGGGCGTCGCTGCTGAGGGGATCGCCGTCGGTGACCACCACGTCGCCGTCCTTGCCGACTTCGAGAGAGCCCACGCGGTCGGCAACGCCCAGATGCCTGGCCGGGTTGATGGTGATGGCCTTCAGCGCCTCGAAGCGATCCATGCCCGCTTTTACGGCGAGACCCGCGCAGAGGGGCAGATACTGCTGGGGGATGACGGGCGCGTCGGTGATGATGCTGACGGAAACACCCGCGCGGCTCAGGATGCCGGGGGTGGTGAAGCTCTTGTTGGCCAGCTCGATCTTGCTGGCATCGGTGAGGGTGGGGCCCACGGCGGCGGGGAAGCCGGAACGGGCCACCTCCTTCACGATCAGGTGTCCCTCCGTGCAGTGCTCCAGCGTCAGCTTCACGCCGAACTCGTTGGCGATGCGGATGGAGGTGCAGATGTCGTCTGCCCGGTGCGCGTGGGCCTTCAGGGGGATCTCGCCCTTGAGCACGGGGATCAGCGCCTCCAGCTTCATGTCGAACTTGGGACGCTTGCAGACATCGTCGCCCGCGGCCTCCTTGCGCTCCATGTATTCCTTTGCCTGGAACAGGGTGTCACGCAGCATGGCGGCGGTGGTCATGCGGGCGGAGTCGCCCTTGTCGCGGTAGCAGCGCTTGGGATTCTCGCCGAAGGCGCACTTCATGGCCACCGGGGTCTTCAGCACCATGTCGTCCACGCAGCTGCCGTGGGTCTTCACCGCCATGAACACGCCGCCCAGCACGTTGGCGCTGCCCGGGCCGGTGCCCACGGTGGTCACGCCGCCCTCCAGCGCCATGCGCACGGCGCGGTCCTGGGGATTGAAGCTGTCGATGGCGCGGAGCTGGGGAGAGATGATGCCGCCCATCTCGTTGACATCAGAGCCCTCGTAGCCCATGCCGTAGTTCATGGTGCCGAGATGACTGTGGGCATCCACAAAGCCGGGGTAGACGCTTTTGCCCGTGAGATCCAGCGTCTCCTCGCCGTCCAGCGGCGCAAGAGCCTGACCGATCTCTGCGATGCGGCCATCGCGCAGGGCCAGGTCAGCGGTATACGCCTCCGCGTGGACGGCGTCGTGGATGAGGGCGTTTTTCAGGATCATAATTAGGTATCCTCCCTGGAGTGATTTGTTTTTTTGCCGCTGTCCGGACGGCAGGGGAAGCGGGCCGCCCGTCCCGCGCGGGGCGCGGTCACGGCAGTATCATGCGGCTATTATAGCACAGACCCGTCCCTGCCGTCTACCGTTCCTTTGCCGCGAAAAAAGCAGGGGACGCGGATGCGTCCCCTGCGGAAGCCGTATTTCGGAACGGGTGCGCCTCAGCGCAGCGTGCATTCCATGAGATAGGCCTGGTGCGCCGGAACGGTGAGGGTGATGCTGCGGTCGTCCAGCGCCTCCCAGCGGAGCGCACGGCCAAAGACCTCGCGCTTCGGCGCCGCCGCGCCCACCGCGCCGAGGGGCAGACGGATGGTCGTCTCCTGTTCCTCGGTGGAGAGCACGCCCACAAAGACCTCCTCGCCGCAGAAACGGGCCAGCGCCAGCACGCGCCCCTCCGCTGCAAGGAACTGCATCCCTCCGCCGCGCAGGGCCTCGTGCGCCTGTTTCAGCTGCGCCAGCGTCTGATAGAGGCGGAAGGTCTCGCTGTGTTCAAAGTCCTTTTCCCAGGGCATGGGATAGCGGCAGCCCTCGTTGCTGCCGAGGGTGCCGTCCGCCCCGGCCTCGTCGCCGTAATAGATGGAGGGCGCGCCGGGGAGCAGGAACTGGAAGATCACCGCGCCGCGATATTCCTCCGGATGGACGCGGGGATCGTTGTGCAGACGGCTGCAATCGTGGCTGTCGAAGAGGTTGAACTGATTCTCCTGCAGCGCATAGGGCAGGCGGGAGAGAAAGTCTGTCACCCGCTGCCGCAGCTCCTGCGCCGTCATGCGGCGGGAGGTGCCGCGCAGGGCCTCACAGCCGCTGAAGAAGGGATCGTCCTGCCCGAGAAAGCTGCGGATGGCGCGGCCGCAGCCAAAGTAGTTCATGGTGGCGTCCCAGGCGTCGCCCTGGAGCCGCGGCGTGCAGTCGTCCCAGTCCTCTGCCAGGATATAGGCCGCGGGATTGGCAGCGCGGACGCTCTGCCGGATCTGGGGCCAGAGCTCGTCCGCCAGCTGCACGGTGTCGTTCCGGCCGAACACGTCCGCCACGTCAAAGCGCCAGCCGTCGATGCTGTAGGGCGGGCGCAGCCACTTTTTCAGCACCGAGTCCTCCGCGCGGTAGATCGTCTCCCGCAGGGCGTCGGAGGTGTAGTTCAGCGTGGGCATGTTGTCGTTGCCGAACCAGCCGTGATACCGGTTGCCCGGGCCGAAGAAATAGTAGCCCCGCTCCCGGGAACCCGGATTGTGGAAGGCACCCTCGGACCTGTCAAAGTAGATGCCGTCGCGGTTGAACCAGCGGTGAGAGGTGCCGGTGTGGTTGATGGAGATGTCCAGCACCAGCTTCATGCCGTTTTCGTGCAGGGCGCGGCTGAGACTGGCCAGCGCCTCGTCCCCGCCGAAGTGGGGATCCACGTGGAAATAGTCGATGCAGTCGTATTTGTGCACGGAGGGCGCGTGGAAGATGGGGTTCAGATACAGCGCCGTTACGCCCAGCCGCCGGAGATAGGGGATCTTCTCCTCGATGCCCCGCAGATCGCCGCCGAAAAAGTCCAGACAGTGCCCCTCGTCATAGCGCAGCGGCGTGTCGCTCCAGCGGGCCATGCGGATGGTGGGGAAGCCGTCGTGGGTGTATTCGCCGCTGCGCACGTCATTGCTCTCATCGCCGTTGCAGAAGCGGTCGGGAAAGATCTGATAGAACACGGCGTTCTTCACCCAGCGGGGCTGCTCGTAATCGCTCAGCAGGACGAAATCGTGTTCATGGCCGGGAAGGACGGTGCTGATGCCCTGCTGCGTGTAATAGTAGATCGTGTCCTCCGCCACGAGATAGAACTGATATGGCACGCGCCGCTCGTTGATCCGCAGCGGCGCTTCGTAGTACAGCAGGCCGTGCTCCCGCCTCGCCGGCCGCATCTCCGTCAGCTCCATGCCGCCGTTGGGCATGCTGCGGAGGAGCACATGACGCACCGGCGCATCCTCGTACAGACGCAGACGGATCGTTACCGTGTCGCCCGGGCGGGGCTGCGGCTCACTGACGAATGCCGCCGTGCCGTCGCTGTAAACGCTTTCCTGCCAGTTTTTCATGGTCCTTGACTCCCTTCGGATCAGTGTGGCATCATTCTACACCGCCTTTTCCCTGCGGGCAACCGTTTTCTCTGCGGCGGACGGACACGATGAAATCTATACACAATATTTATGCCCATTGAATTGTGCATAAATATAGCTCGAAAACCGGGGAAAGTTCGTGAAAAAAGCAACTGGAAAAATCCATGGGAAGGAGTATAATGCCACGCTGTTGGAGCGAGGGCTCCATCTACGAAGGAAATACTCCGGAAATGAGGGAATTACT
>CAYPWQ010000012.1:0-15268 GCA_964414495.1 uncultured Oscillospiraceae bacterium | reverse complement strand
TGAACGGCTCCAGCGGCATCGCCGTGGGCATGGCCACCAACATCCCGCCCCACAATCTGCGTGAGGTCATTTGCGCGGCCATCTGCCTGCTGGAGGATCCGGAGGCCACCACCTCTGACCTTCTGCAGCACGTCAGCGGCCCGGACTTCCCCACCCGCGGCATCATCATGGGCCGCAGCGGGATCCGCGCCGCCTATGCCACCGGCCGGGGCCGCATCGTGCTGCGGGCCCGGACGGAATTCGAGGAGTTCGGCCACGACCGCACCCGCATCATCGTGACGGAGCTGCCCTATCAGGTGAACAAGCGCATGCTCATCGCCAACATCGCCGAGCAGGTGCGAGAGAAGAAGCTGGACGGTATCAGCGATCTGCGGGACGAGACCGACCGCAACGGCATGCGCATCGTCATTGAGCTGAAGCGCGATGCCAACGGGCAGGTGGTGCTGAACCGTCTGTTCTCCCAGACCCAGCTGCAAACCACCTTTGCCATCAACATGCTGGCGCTGGTGGACGATCAGTCCCAGCCCCGCATCCTGTCGCTGAAGAGCATTCTGCAGGAATATCTGGTCTTCCAGGAGGAGGTCATCACCCGCCGCACCCGCTACGATCTGAAGAAGGCGCAGGAGCGCGCCCATCTGCTGCAGGGCCTGCTCATCGCCCAGGACAACATCGACGAGGTCATCCGCATCATCCGCGCCAGCTACGACAACGCCAGAGACAACCTCATGGCCCGCTTCGGTCTGGACGAGATCCAGGCGCAGGCCATCTGCGACATGCGGCTCATCGCCCTGCAGGGACTGAACCGCGATAAGCTGGAGAACGAATACAACGACCTGCAGGAAAAGATCGGCTATTACGAGAGCCTGCTGGCCGACCCCGCGAAGCTGCGCGGTGTGCTGCGCGACGAGCTCAGCGAGATCCGCGAGAAATACGGCGACGACCGCAAGACCGAGATCCAGGACGTGGAGGACGAGATCGACATCGAGGATCTGATCGAGGAGGAGCAGTGCGTCTTCACCCTGACCGACGCGGGCTATCTCAAGCGCACCCCCGTCAGCGAATACGCCGCCCAGAGCAAGGGTGGTCAGGGACGCAAGGGCATCACCACCCGGGAGGAGGACTATGTGAAGGACGTGTTCACCGCCTCCACCCATGACTATATTCTCTTCTTCACGGACACCGGCCGCTGCTATCGCCGCAAGGGATATCAGATCCCGGAGTCCGGCAAGGCGGCCAAGGGCACCAACATCGTGAACATCCTGCCCGTGGAACCCGGCGAGCGCATCCAGACCATGATCCACACCCGGAACATCGACGATGAGGAGAACCGCTTCCTCTTCATGGTGACCCGTCAGGGCACGGTGAAGCGCCTTGCCGTCAGCGCCCTGCGGAACATCCGCAATACGGGTATCCGGGCCCTGCATCTGGACGAGGGCGACGCCCTCATCACCGTGAAGGAGACCGGCGGCAGCGACAAAATTTTCATCGCCACTCACGACGGCATGGCCGTCTGCTTCGACGAAAACGATGTCCGTCCCATGGGCCGCGACGCCGTGGGCGTCCGCGGCATCCGCCTGCGGGAGGACGACTTCGTGGTGGGTGCCGCTCTCGCGGAGGAAGGCAAGACCGTGCTCTCCCTGACGGAGCGGGGCTTCGGCAAGCGCACACCGGTGGAGGAATACGCCGTCCATAACCGCGGCGGTCTCGGCATCAAGAACTACATGGTGACGGAAAAGACCGGCGGCGTCGTGGGCGTGAAGGTGGTGGACGGCCGGGAGGATCTGCTGGCCGTGACGGAAAGCGGCATCATGATCCGCACGGCGGTGGAGAATATCCGCGTGGCCGGCCGCGCCACCCAGGGCGTCATCGTCATGCGCTTCAAGGAGGAGGGCGACCGCGTGATCTCTCTTGCTCTGACGGAGCGCGAGGAGGATGCCCCTGCCCCGGAAGCGGCTGAAGAATAAAACACGCGGCCATCCGCCGGAGCATTCCCGGCGGATGGCCGACCTCTCTTTGCTTTTTTGGAAAGGAGCAGCTTATGAGCAAACACAGACGGGGCCGCATCACCGTGCAGCATCAGCCCACCGGCGGCGAGCGCTTCATGATGAAGGGCATGGGAATGATCCATGCGGTCATGGGCGTGATCTTCGTCATCGTGGGCATGGGCATCATCGCGGAGATCGGCCTGTTCGGTCTGCCCTTCGCCCTGGGCGGCGCGTTCTTCGCTGTCAACGGTATCCGCCTGATGGTGAGCCGCAACGACTTTGCCCACCGCGTGGGCTATGACGTGGAGACGGAGGTGGAGGGCCGCACCATCACGGGCATCATGGAGGATGTAGACCGCATGGCGGCAGAGAAAGAGGCCCGCGGCGAGACCCGGACAGAGAGCGACGTGGAAAACCGTCTCCGCCAGCTGCAGAGCCTCCGCGACGGCGGCCTCATCACCGACGAGGAATACGAGAGCAAGCGGCGGGAGATCCTGCGCGCGCTCTGACACAGGAGAACGGATGAAAACAGTTTACGTCTATACCGACGGGGCCTGCAGCGGCAACCCCGGCCCCGGCGGATGGGGCGCGATATTGCGCTATGGCGGCGCGGAAAAGGAGCTCTCCGGCGGGGAAAAGGAGACCACCAACAACCGCATGGAGCTGACGGCGGTGATCGCCGCCCTCTCTGTCCTGCGGGAGCCCTGCGCGGTGGAGCTCTATTCCGACTCGAAATATGTGGTGGATGCCATCGACAAGGGCTGGGTCTATGGCTGGAAGAAGAAGGGCTGGATCAAGAGCGACAAAAAGCCCGCGCTGAACGTGGATCTCTGGGAGCAGCTGCTGCCCCTTCTCGCCTGTCACGAGGTGAAGCTCCACTGGATCAAGGGCCACAACGAGCACCCGGAAAACGAGCGCTGCGACCGTCTCGCCGTAGCGGAGAGCCAGAAATTCCGCGTCTGAGAGGCAGCTGTGCGCTAACAGAGGAAGAAAAAGCTGGGAAGTTCATAATTTGTTTACAGCGCAAACATGTTTTGGACACAAATTTCCGGTATTCTATCATCAGCGAAAGGGATAAAACCCCGACGCTGTTTCTTCCCCTTTCTTTCTTCTCACACACAACACACAAAGCAAAGACGCCCTGCTTTCCCGGCAGGGCGTCTTTGTGCGTCTTATGCGGATTCCGGCAAAAGCCGGGATTGCAAAACGGCGGCGCAGGGAGTAAGATGGAGAAAACAGAACGAGGAGGGTTCAGAAACATGGAATTTGACGCAAAGCAGCAGCTCCCCGGCCTGCTGGAATGGATGCGGCAGCGGCTTGCCGCCTGCGGGGGCAAGACCGCCGTCATCGGTATCTCCGGCGGAAAGGACAGCTCCGTGGTGGCGGCGCTGGCCGTGGCCGCCTATGGCAAGGAGCATGTGCTGGGCGTTCTCATGCCCAACGGCGTGCAGAGCGACATTGATTACAGTCACGGTCTGGTGGAGCATCTGGGCATCCGCAGCGTGGTGTTCAATATCAAGGACAGCAACGACGGCGTGCTGAACGAAATGGAGCGCCTCGGCTTTGACATCAGCCGTCAGACCCGGGTGAATCTCCCCTCCCGCATCCGCATGGCCACGCTCTATGCCATCGCCCAGAGCGTGGAGGGCGGCATCGTCCTCAACACCTCCAATCTCAGCGAGGACTGGGTGGGCTACTGCACCATTTACGGCGACAGCGCGGGAGCCTTCTCTCCCCTCGGTATGTACACCACGGAGGAAGTGGTGGCTCTTGGCCGGGAGCTGGGTCTGCCGGAGCATTTCGTGGTGAAGCCCCCCTCCGACGGGCTCACCGGGCTCACGGACGAGGACAATCTGGGCTTTACCTATCACGCCGTCAACGAATATGTGCGCAAGGGCATCTGCGACGACGCGGAGACGAAGGCGAAGATCGACCGTCTCCACCGCATCAGCCGCTTCAAGTTCCAGACCATCCCCGTGTACCACAACGGCCTCCCCATGGCGCTGGAGGACGTGGCGGGCTTTTATCAGGAATAAGCAAGAACAGCGGGCCGGATACCGGCCCGCTGTTCTTTCACGACACTTTGGCGAAATAGACAAAGGAGAAAAGATTTCATTATGAAAATAGGAGAAAGTGCACAAAGGCACTTGACAAAAAACGGAAGATGCCGTACTCTGTGCTCACAAGGAAGCCAAGCTTCCTGATCCGTTGGAAGTTCTGAAGCGAGCGTGCGGCCCGGAAACCAAATACGAAAACCACTCATTATCATGAGACAGACGTGCGGGTGCCATCGGCAGAGGCTGAAACGCAGCCCGGCGTGACCGGTCATTTCAGGGATTGGCGCAGCGGTGTCCCCGTCAGCAGGCAGAACGAACGGTATAGATCGCAAGAAATGGAGGAAAAAGTGCATATGGACAGTCCGATCAATGACTGAGCCCCCCATTCGCCGGTGCTGCGGATGGGGGGAATTTTTTGCGCTTTGCGATAAAACGAGCCGCGGAGGGCGGCGCAAGGGGTCTTGCCGCGTTTCGCGCCCGCAGACGCAAAATAAATGAAGCCGTTTTGCCCGCGGTGGGTGCGCCGCGCTGTGCTTTTGCCGGAAAGCCCAAGGGGGTTTTCCGACGGGGCTTTCAATAGTTCTCCGCCCGCAGCTGGAAATAGCTCTGGGGATGGGTGCAGACGGCGCACATGCTGGGTGCCGCGGGGGCGATGACGATGTGGCCGCAGTTGCTGCACTGCCAGATGCGGTCGCCGTCCCGGGAAAAGACCAGCCCCTCTTTGATGTTGCTGAGCAGCCGGCGGAAGCGCTCCTCGTGCTCCTTCTCGATGCGGGCCACGCCGTCGAAGAGGGTGGCGATGTGGTCAAAGCCCTCCTTCCGGGCAGTCTCGGCAAAGCCGGCATACATGTCCGTCCATTCGTAGTGCTCCCCTGCCGCGGCATCGGTGAGGTTGTGCTCGGTGTCCGGCATCTCGCCGCCGTTGATGAGACGGAACCAGAGCCTGGCGTGCTCTTTTTCGTTGTGGGCAGTCTCCTCGAAGAGACTGCCGATCTGCACATAGCCGTCCTTCTTCGCCTGAGAAGCATAGTAGAGATACTTGGTGTGGGCCTGGGATTCGCCGGCAAAGGCGGCCAGCAGATTCATTTCGGTTTTTGAGCCTTTCAGATCCATGGGGATTCCTCCTTATTCCGGAAAAAGTGGCCGCCGCGCGGCGCACGGCGATCCTGTAAGGGCAGTATGCCCGGAAATGGGAAGAACCTTTCCCCCAAAGAAGAAAAAGTTGGGGAAAACTTCGCCGCAGAACAAAAAAGCCCATCCGGCGGGACGGGGGAAAAAGAAAAAGGACGTCCATCGGACGTCCTTTTTAGATGCTTAGCCCAGCTGGTTCAGCTTCAGGGTCAGCGCGCTCTTCTTGTGAGCGGCGTTGTTCTTGTGCAGGATACCCTTTGCAACAGCCTTATCCACAGCCTTGACAGCGACCTTGTAAGCGCAATCGGCCTCGGTGCGATTGCCTTCAACGGCAGCAGCCTCGAACTTCTTGACAGCGGTCTTCAGCGCAGACTTTTCGGCTCTGTTGCGGGCGTTGCGGGCCTCGGAAATGAGGACGCGCTTCTTAGCGGACTTGATATTCGGCAAACCAAACACCTCCTTGCCGTAACTATTGAGATCATTCACTGTGATTTCACAGACAAAACCACCATGCAAGATGGTATTTTATCACCGATAACCGAAAAATGCAAGGGTTTTTTGAATATATTTTTCGGAAAAGTTCAAAATAAGAGAAAACCACAAAGTGTTGTGGTCAAAGGCGGGGAGGAATCACAAAACATGTGGATGCGACGGACGGATCTGGCGGCGGAAGCGCTGGATCTGCTGCGGGAAAGCGGCAAAAAAGCGGGGGCGCTCACCGGCGTGAAGAGCCGGACGCGGGAGGAGGACGGCTTTTCGCTGACGGAGGTGGAGATCACCGCAGAGGAGGGCGAACGGGCGCTGGGCAAGCCACGGGGCCGCTATGTGACGGCGGACGTGTCCCCTGCCCTCGGCGGCGATGGGGGACGATTTTCCGCCGCGGCGGCGCTGCTGGGCCGGGAGCTGGCGCGGCTGCTGCCCCGAGAGCGGGAGACCATCCTCTGCGCGGGACTCGGCAACGCCCTGCTGACGGCGGATGCCCTGGGCCCCATGGCCGTGCGGCATGTGCTGCCCACGCGGCATCTGCGGCAGGGCGGGCCCTTTGCGGGATTGCCCTCTCTTTCCGTCATCGCGGCGGAGGTGGCGGGCCGGACGGGCATCGAGGCCGCCGAGCAGCTCCGCGCGCTGGTGGAGACGATCCGGCCCGACGCGGTGGTGCTGATCGACGCCCTGGCGGGGCGCAGCGCGGTGCGGCTCTGCCGCACGGTGCAGCTGACGGACACGGGTCTCGTCCCCGGCAGCGGCGTGGGGAACCATCGTCTGGCCCTGAACCGGGAGACGCTGGGGACGGCGGTGGTGGCGCTGGGCGTGCCCACGGTGATGGACGCGGCCACGCTGGCGCTGGATCTGCTGGAGGAGGCGGGGTCGGCGGCGCAGCCCCGCCTGCGGGAGGGCCTGTTCGTCACGCCCAAGGAGATCGACGAGCGCACGGCGCAGCTGGCGCGGCTCATCGGCTATGCCGTGAATGCGGCGGTGCTGGGGCTGACGGCGGAGGAGAGCGCCGCCCTGCTTTAACTTGTCGAAAAAGTGACCTTGTCACTTTTTTCGAGTACGCTTCGCTCTGCGCCTCATCAAAAAGCGGTCTCACCGAGTTTCGCCGCTGCTGCGGCGAAATAAATTAAGATCATTTTCGCCCGCGGCGTGTACGTGGGCGAAAATTCTTCTCGCGGAGCGAGCGTCGAATCGGCCGCCGCAGGCGAGCGATGAGGCGCAGAGCGCAGCGCGACATATATCAAAGGAGAGACCTTGCGGTCTCTCCTTTGAATACTTTTACAGATAGTTCATGGGGTTGCGGCGGGAGCCGTTGTAGCGTACCTCGAAGTGGCAGTGGCTGCCGCTGGCGCGGCCGGTGGAGCCCATGCGGGCGATCTGCTCGCCCTTGTGCACCTTGTCGCCCTTCTTCACGAGGAGGGAGCTGTTGTGCGCGTAATAGGTCTCGTAGCCGTTGCCGTGGTTGATGATGACGAGGTAGCCGTACGTTCCCTGCCAGCCGGCGTAGGTGACGGTGCCGCCGTCTGCGGCGTAGATGGCCGTGCCCTTGCGGTTGGCGATGTCGATGCCGCCGTGGTTATTGTAGCTGCCCCAAAGGTTGCGGCCGCCATAGCGGGAGGTGATGGTGCCGGTGCAGGGCCAGCGGAACCTGCCGGTGGCATGCCAGGTGGGACGCTCCTTGGTGCCCCGGGCCTGCAGCTCGGTGACGGGCTCGGTGAGCTGGGTATAGGAGCGGATGACGCGGGTGATTTCCTCGCCGTTTTTGTAGGTCACGTCGGCCATGACATCGGCCTTGCCGTACACGCCGGCAGAGAGCACCTTGGTATCGCCCTTGTACATGCTGGGATCGTCCTGATACTCCACCTCGTAGGGCACGTCCGCCACATAGTGCTGCTGCTCGGTGAAGGTGGTGGTGAGATAGGGCACCGCCGCCGAAAGCACCAGCTCGTCGCCCACATGGAGCAGAGCGGGATTGTAGCCGGGGTTCAGCTTCAGCAGCTCCGCGCTGGCCATGCCGTTGTCGTTGGCGATGCGGGACCAGACGTCGCCGGATTTCACCCGGTAGATGACCTCCTCCTCATGGCTGCTGTTCAGGAGCTCGGCGATCTCGCCGATGCGGCGGAGCGTGCTGGTGGGCACATAGCCATAGGTGATCTGCACGTCCTCCTCGAAATCGCTGGAGACGGTGCTGCCCGTGGTGTAGGCGTATTTCAGCTGCTCCAGCAGATCCTCCAGCACGTATTCATACTCCGTGGAGCAGATGAGCTCGCCGTTGATGTGGAGCCCGTAGCCCCGGGTGACAAGCCCCACCTTCTCGGAGATCAGATTCTCCAGATCGTCCTCCGACAGAAGCTCGCTGCGCCGGACAAGAGAGGTAGAGGTGGAAATGTTGGAATCATCCAGGGTGTACTGTTCGTTCACGGCCTCCTTCGTGGCCATTTCCACCCGCCGCAGAGCGACAAGGGCAGAGTCGGCATCGCCGACGGAGCCCAGGCTCTCGCCCCGGAAGGAGACCTCGGAGGCGAAGGTGTACAGCGAGAAGAAGATGACCACCGCCGCCAGTGCGCCCGCGCCGCCCAGGAACCAGCCGGGATGCATGTGCAGCCGCTCGGTGATGCGGGCGATGCGCTCGCTGCGGCGGAGCTTTTTGCTGCGGCGATGGAGCACGCGCTCGGCCATGCGGTTCACGATGCAGGGCAGCATCCCCCAGAGGAAGAGCAGCAGCTGCAGCAGGAAGTGGGAAGACTCGGGAAAATCGTGGTTCCGCTTGGCGGCCACGACCTCGTGGAAATTCACGTTGCTCTGCCGGAAGCTCTCGCTCCAGCGGAGCAGAAAGCGGGAAACGGCGGCGCGGAAGTCCGCACACTCCTGCTTCAGCTCCGTCCAGAACAGCTCCCACAGCGCGGCGGGCGAAAGCCCGGAAAGGCGGCTGCGGAGGGAGACGCGCTCCTTCTGCGGCGCATCCTCCCCCTCCTTCTTCTCAGCGGGAGGCGCTGCGGCGGGAGAAACAGGCGGGGCGGTCTGCACCGCGTCTGCGGCGGCCGCCTCCGCAGCGGGAGCGGGCTCGGCAGCCGGGGACGCATCCGCGGCAGGTGCTTCCTCCGCGGGCGTTTCCTCCGCGGGAAGGACGGGCAGCTTGCCCGTCTCCTTTTTCAGGAAGGGCAGCCGGCCCGTGACGCTCTCCCACCCGGAGGGCGCGTCCTTGGAGAGACGGGAGGGCGCCCGGCGGCTGCGCTTTTCCTTCGGCGCGTCTGGGTCTTCGCCGTTCAGCGAGAACTCCTCCACTGCTGCGTCGGCCTCGCGGGTCAGCTCCTCCAGCAGATCGGAATATTCGGTTTTTTGCAGATGCTCGTTGGGCTTGTCCATGGGAAAACTCCTTGCAGATGACGGTGCGAAGTGATACATGCAAAAAACACGACAACACACAAAAGTTGGTTACAATTTGTAACCAGTCTCCATCATACCCTCATTTTTCCCCGCCGTCAAGAAAAAAGTGAGCCCCGGCGGGGCGCGGCGGCTCATGAGGCGGCTTTTTCCGCAAAAAAGTGCCGACTTTTGGCAAAGACCCCTTGCCCTTTTCCGGGGGAAGGGTATATACTACTAAATGTGAAAATATGCGCGCTGCGCAATTTGGAGGTAGATCTGACATGTTTTCTGTTCTCATCAATAATCTGAAGGCCACCCGCCGCACCATCGTCTTCACCGAGGGTCCCGACGCCCGCATTCTGGAGGCCACCGACCGTCTGCTGAAGGAGGACCTGATGGACGTGATCCTGGTGGGCAACGTGGAGGCCGTGAAGGCCGCCGCGGAAAAGGGCGGCTTCGACATCGCCAAGGCTGAGATCATCGACCCCGCCACCTACGAGGGTATGGACGAGATGGTCGCCAGGATGGTGGAGCTGCGCAAGGGCAAGATGAGCCCCGAGGATTGCCGCGCCAACCTGCAGAAGGGCAACTACTTCGGCACCATGCTGGTGAAGATGGGCAAGGCCGACGCTCTGCTGGGCGGCGCCACCTATTCCACCGCCGACACCGTCCGTCCCGCGCTGCAGCTCATCAAGACCAAGCCCGGCGCCAACCTGGTGTCCTCCTGCTTCATCATGACCCGCGAGGGCGGCGATCCCGCGCTGCAGAAGCTCTGCATGGGCGACTGCGCCATCAACCTCTCCTATGAGGACAGCGTGGACAAGGAAGGCAACGTGACCGTTTCCGCCGCGCAGAAGCTGGCTGAGGTGGCCGTGGAGTCCGCCCGCACCGCCAAGTTCTTCGGCATCGAGCCCAAGGTGGCTCTGCTGAGCTTCTCCACCAAGGGCTCCGGCAAGGGCGGCACCGTCGCTCTCTCCAACGCTGCCACCAAGGTGGCGCAGGATCTGGCTCCCGAGTTCGCCATCGACGGCGAGATGCAGTTCGACGCCGCGGTCTCCCCCACCGTGGGTCAGCTGAAGTTCCCCGGCTCCAAGGTCGCCGGCTATGCCAACACCTTCGTGTTCCCCAACATCGAGGCGGGCAACATCGGCTACAAGATCGCCCAGCGTCTCGGCGGCTATGACGCTTACGGCCCCATCCTGCAGGGTCTGAACGCCCCCATCAATGACCTCTCCCGCGGCTGCAACGCCGAGGAGGTCTACTGCATGGCCATCATCACCGCCGGCATGGCATAAGCCGAAAACAGGGAAAAACAGAAAAAAGCGCCCGGAGTCAAGCGACTCCGGGCGCTTCCTTTTTTGTGGGGCTCAGCCCTCGAAGAGCTCCGGGTTGTTGGCCTCGAACACGCGGAAGACCGCCTGCAGCACCTCGTCGCTCTCCACGTCGCGATAGGCCTCGATCTCGTCGCTGTTCTCCCGGGGGATGACCTCCAGGATCACCACCTCGTCTCCGGCGGGCTCGTCCTCTTCGGTCAGGGGCACCAGAATGGCATACTCCCGGCCGTCATATTCCACATCGTCCAGAAACAGAAATTCCGTCTCGTTGCCCTCGTCGTCGGTGAGGGAAATAGTCTCCGGCGCCTCGCCCTCCGGCTCCATGCCGCGCTCCAGCTGCTCGTCCATAGGAAGCTCTCCTTTTATCATATATATAGTAGTATCTGCCTGTACTCACCACGATACCATGTTGGGGCGGTGCCTGTCAAGCCGGGGACAGGCCGCGCAGAGGGGCGGCGGGAAAGAAAAACGGAAAAAAGAGTTTACAAGCCGTATTTCTTTCGGTATAATATACTTCCTGTAATTGATAAAATGGGGTCGAGGGCCCCTTACCAGAATAGGAAAAAGAAAGAGAGCGGGGCGCAGCCCCGCATGCGTCCGCTCCGGCGGACGCCGGGAAGGAGAGCACATGAACGAGGATTTTGCACGGACCCTGTCCCTGCTGCGGCAGGAAAAGGGCGAGAGCCAGCGCGCCGTTGCCAAGGAGCTGGGCGTGTCGCAGGCGCTGCTGAGCCATTATGAAAACGGCATCCGCGAACCGGGCCTCAGCTTTGTGAGGAAGGCCTGCGACTACTATCATGTGTCGGCGGACTATATGCTGGGCCGCACCATGAACCGGGACGGCAGCGTGATCGACGCGGACGAGCTGTACGATGCCAGCAGCGAGAAGAGCAGTCTCAGGGGTAGCATCCTCGCCACGTTACAGAAGAAGCTGGTGGTGAACACGGTGAACGTGCTGTTCGATCTGCTGGGCAAGACCGGCGACAAGCAGGCCATCAATGCCGCGGGGAGCTATATGAGCATGGGGCTTTACCAGCTGCTGCGCTGCTATCACCGCGCCAGCGGCGGGCCCGAGGGCTTTTTCGCCCTGGAGGAGGATGCCTTTGCTCTGGACGGGGCCAGCGTCGTGATGAAGAAGGCGGAGCTGCAGCTGATCCGCGCGCTGAAGGAGCACGACGAGCTGCCGGAGCTCTCCGCCGAATCCCTTGGGCAGAATTATCCCGGCCTTGCCCAGAGCGTGAACCAGGTGATGCACAGCGGCGACACGGAGATCCGCGCCGCATTGGAGGACTGAGCAGATGAATTTCCAATCCTTTGGCTTTCTGGCCTTTTTCCTGATCTCTCTTGCGGTGACGCTGCTGGCCGCGCGGCGGAGCCAGCGTCTTGCAGAGTGGTGCATGCTGCTGTTTTCCCTGGGGGCCTATGTGGTGCTGGAGCCCAAGGCCGCCCTGCTGCTGGTGATCAGCACCTGCATCACCTTCTGCGCGGTGCGCTTTTTCGAGTGGGCGCCGCGCCGGAGGCGGCTCTATGTGCTGGCTGTGGGCTGGCATGTGCTGGTGCTGGTGTGGTTCAAGTACATGAACTTCATCCTGACCACCGCCGAGCAGGAGACTGTGACCCATTCCTTCATCCCGGTGGGCATCAGCTTTTTCACCTTCCAGCAGATCTGGTATCTGAAGGAATGCTATGAGGGGCGCTTCCGCCGGGTGGAGCCCCGGCAGTTTATGCTGGCCTCCCTCTTCTACCCCACCATTTCCTCCGGCCCCATCCTGCGGCCCGGGGATCTTGACCAGTTCGGCCGCGCCTTCCATCCCTCGTGGGAGGATCTGAGCGCGGGCCTGTACGCCATGGCCATCGGCTTCGGCAAAAAGGTGCTGCTGGCCGATCACATGGCGGAGTTCGTGAACAAGGGCTGGCAGTTCCTGCCCGACCTGACGGTGGCGGAGGCCTGGTGCGTCATTCTGGGCTACACCTTGCAGCTCTATTTCGACTTTTCCGGCTACTGCGACATTGCCAGCGGCTTTGCCCGCTGCATGGGCATCCGTCTGCCCATGAACTTCGATTCGCCCTACCGCGCCCTCAGCGTCACCCGCTTCTGGAAGGGCTGGCACATGACGCTGACCACCTTCCTGCGGGAGTGCGTGTACTTCCCTCTGGGCGGCAATCGAAAGGGCACGGCGCGGACCTATCTGAATCTTGTCATCGTGTTCCTCATCAGCGGCCTCTGGCACGGCGCGGGCTGGACGTTCCTGCTCTGGGGTGCGGGCCATGGGCTTATCATGGTGATCGAGCGCATCGTGGGGGAAAAGCGTCTGGCAAAGCTGCCGAAGCTGCTGCGCTGGATCGTGACCTTCTTCTTCATCAATGTGCTGTGGGTGTTCTTCCGCGCGCCCTCCGTGGAGGAGGCGCTGGCCCTGCTGAAGACCGCCTGCGCCCTGCCGCTGTATCTGCCGGCCAGCTGGCTGGGCGAGGGGATGCTCTATACCGAGCTGGAGGCGGCGGCCTTCCTGCTGCCCGCAGTGCGGGAGCTCTGGGGCACGCTGGTGCCGCTGACCCTGCTGGGGATCGGCCTGCTCCTGTCCCTGCTGCCGGTGAACTGCCAGCGGCAGCTGCAGGATTTCCGGCCCACGGTGTGGAAAACGGTGCTCACCGCCGTGCTGCTCACGGCCGCGCTGTTTTCCTTCACCGGTGTCAGCACCTTTATCTATTCCAATTTCTAAGGAGGGACAGACATGAACAATTCCATGAAGGTCTGGTTTCTCCGGACGCTGGCGGCGACGCTGGCCCTGCTGCTGCTCTGCACCGGCGTGATCGCCGCGGCAGATCCCTTCTATTACTACCGCTGGGACGCCGACGGCGAGGGCGTGTTCTTCAACCAGCGCTATCAGGACGCGGGCATCGCCCGCAACTGCAAGGCGGAGAGCGTGGTCCTGGGCACGTCCATGGTGTCCAATTTCCGCGCCAGCTACCTGACGGAGAGCTTCGGCGGCAGCGCCGCCAAGCTCACCATCCCCGACGGCCGCTTTGACGAGTTCGACCAGCTGCTGGAGACCCTGTTCCGCAGCGGCTCGCCCAAGCGGGTGCTGTTCTCCCTCGACCTGAATATTCTGGTGCGGGACGAGAGTGAGCTCAGCAATGAGCTGCCGCTCTATCTCTACGACGCGAATCCCCTGAACGATCTCGGCTATCTCGTGAACAAGGACGCGCTGTTTTACAGTGTGTATGCCCTTTATGCCAGGGCCGCGGGCGAGGCCGTCCCCTGCGACGAGGCCTTTACCTGGGATCAGGACACGGGCTTTTCCACCAATTTTGTTCTGGCCAGCTACACCCGTCCCCCGCAGTCTGCCAGTGAGCTGCCCCGCGACGCGTACAGCGCCAATGTGACAGAGAATCTGAGCCATGTTCTGGCCTGGGCGGAAGCGCACCCGGAGACGGAGTTCATCGTCTATGTCCCGCCCTACAACATTCTTTACTGGGACAAGACCGCCCGCGGCGGCGAGATCGAGGCCGTGTTCGGGGCATTGCAGCAGGCGTTTGAGACCCTGCTGCCGGTGGAGAACATCCGCCTGTGCCAGTTCCTGGATCTGGACATCGTGACGGACTGCAGCTACTTCAACGACTATATCCACTTCTCCGGTCTCGGCGCACAGCGGGTGCTGGAGGCCATGGCCAGCGGCGAATACGACGTGACGGAGGAGAACATGGCGGATGTGCTGAAGCGCGTCCGCGCCTTCCAGGAGAGCTATGATTACGATGCGCTGCTGGCCAAGCGTGCGGAGCTGAGCGACGGGGCCGATACCCCTGCCGACGAAGCTCCCGCCGAGACCCCCAACGAATGAGGTGAATCCATATGAAACAGGAAAACATCCGCAATTTCAGCATCGTGGCCCACATCGACCACGGCAAGTCCACCCTGGCCGACCGTCTGCTGGAGCACTGCAACGCCGTCTCCGCCCGTGAGATGGAGGATCAGCTGCTGGACAACATGGACCTGGAGCGGGAGCGCGGCATCACCATCAAGGCCCGCGCCGTCTCCTTTGACTATACCGCCGCGGACGGCGAGACCTATACCCTGAATCTCATCGACACGCCGGGTCACGTGGACTTCAATTACGAGGTCTCCCGTTCCCTCGCCGCCTGCGACGGCGCCATCCTCATCGTGGACGCGTCTCAGGGCATCGAGGCCCAGACCCTTGCCAACGCCTATCTTGCCATCGAGCACGATCTGGAGATCCGCCCGGTGGTGAACAAGATCGACCTGCCCGCCGCCGACCCCGCCCGCGTGAAGGACGAGATCGAGAACATCATCGGCATTCCCGCCATGGACGCGCCGGAGATCTCCGCCAAGATGGGCATCAACATCGGCGCGGTGCTGGAGGACGTGGTGCAGCATATCCCCGCCCCTGCGGGCGACCCGAACGCGCCGCTGCAGGCCCTGGTGTTCGACAGCCTGTACGACGCCTATCGCGGTGTTATCGTCTACATCCGCGTGAAGGAGGGCACCATCCGCCCCGGCATGGACATCCGCATGATGGCCACGGGCGCCACCTTCACGGTGCTGGAGTGCGGCGTGTTCCGCGCCCTCGGCATGGAGAAGCGGGACAGTCTTTCCGCCGGCGAGGTGGGCTATTTCACCGCCAGCATCAAGAACGTCCGGGACACCAAGGTGGGCGACACCGTGACCGGCGTGGAAAACCCCTGCGCCGAGGCGCTGCCCGGCTATCGGCAGGTGCAGTCCATGGTCTACTGCGGCATTTACACCGAGGACGGCAGCAAGTATCCGGATCTCCGCGACGCGCTGGAGAAGCTGCAGCTGAATGACGCCTCCCTGACCTTCGAGCCGGAGTCCTCCGTGGCGCTGGGCTTTGGCTTCCGCTGCGGCTTTCTGGGCATGCTCCATATG
>CAYPWQ010000011.1:0-15350 GCA_964414495.1 uncultured Oscillospiraceae bacterium | reverse complement strand
CGGGGACGCCGACCCCCTGCCCGAGCTCCACGCCGAGCAGCCCCATCTCCCTGAGGCTGACATGAGCACCGCCGACGATACTGCGGGCAGCGTCCCCGCCGAAGAGCCCGCGCCGAAGGAGGAGAGCGTCTCCGTCTCCGGCACGGCGGAGATTCCCGCGGCGCGGCCCGCCGCAAAGCCCCAGACGCAGAGCCCCACGCTCCGCGCCCCGCTGGAGGGCAAGACCATCGCCGCCTTCAGCGCGGAGGTGCTGGCCTATAACGAGGCGCTGGATGACTGGCGCACCCACAGCGGCGTGGACATCGCCGCCGAGGAGGGCACGCCCGTCTGCGCCGCCTGCGACGGCACGGTGCTCTCCGTCACGGAGGACCCCCTGATGGGCGTCACCGTGGTGGTGGAGCACGAGGGCGGCTTCACCTCCACCTATGCCTGTCTCGGCACGGAGGTCTATGTCTCCGCCGGGGACGAGGTGCTGGCCGGGCAGAGCATCGGCGCCGTGGGGGCCACGGCGGCGGGCGAGAGCGCCGAGCCTCACCTCCACTTCTCTATCGCCAAGGACGGGACGCTCATCGATCCCGCAGAATATCTCAGCTGAACACAGGGACGCGCCGCAGGGCGCGTCCCCCTTTTTCGCGCGGGCGGCGGAAATTCGACTTGTGAGCGCCGGAAGAACATGGTATACTCTATCCAAACAGAGACCCCGCGCAGCGCGGGGATTTTTTGCAAAAGGAGTTGTTCTTATGCTGCAAGTGAAGCTGGATTCCCTGCGTTCCTTCCTGCCCCCGTCCTATGAAGAGGCGCTGACTCCCCGGCTGAAGCAGGCGCAGACCTGGCTCCGCACCGGCACCGGCAAGGGAAGCGATTTCGTGGGCTGGGTGGATCTGCCGGAAAACTATGACCGGGAGGAGTTCCGCCGCATCCGCGCCGCCGCGGAGAAGATCCGTTCCGATTCGCAGGCGCTGGTGGTCATCGGCATCGGCGGCTCCTATCTGGGTGCCCGCGGCGTCATCGAATGCCTGCGCTCGCCCAACTACAATCTGCGGAAAAAGGACACGCCCAACATCTATTTCATCGGCAACGGCCTCTCCGCCGAGGCGCTCAGCGAGGTCATGGAGCTGGTGGCGGACGTGGATCTGTCCGTGAACGTCATCTCCAAGTCCGGCACCACCACCGAGCCCGCCGTGGCCTTCCGCTTCTTCCGCGAGCTGATGGAGAAGAAATACGGTGCCGAGGGCGCTGCCAGGCGCATCTATGCCACCACCGACCGCGCCCGGGGCGCGCTGAAATCTCTCGCGGACGAAAAGGGGTACGAGACCTTTGTGGTGCCCGATAACGTGGGCGGACGGTACAGTGTGCTCACCGCCGTGGGCCTGCTGCCCATCGCCGTGGCCGGCATCGACATCGAGGCCCTCATGGCCGGCGCACAGGAGATGCGCGGCCTCTGCTTCGGTGAGAGCTTCGATAACCCCGCGTGGCGCTATGCCGCCGCCCGCTACGAGCTCTATCGCCGGGGCTGCAAGGTGGAGATCCTCGCGGCCTACGAGCCCTCCTTCCGCTTCATGGGTGAATGGTGGAAGCAGCTCTACGGCGAGAGCGAGGGCAAGGACGGCAAGGGCCTCTTCCCTGCCAGCGTGGAATTCACCGCCGACCTCCACTCCATGGGCCAGTACATCCAGGACGGCGAGCGCCATCTGCTGGAGACCGTGGTGCGCTTCGGCCCCTCGGCGCAGACCTGCCCCATCCCCTATGACGAGGGCAACGGCGACGGGCTGAACTTCCTGGCGGGCAAGCCTCTGGACTTCGTGCTGCAGCAGGCCATGGACGGCACCTATCTCGCCCATGTGGAGGGCGGCGTGCCCAATCTGGTGCTGCAATGCGGCAAAAAGGACGAGCGGACGCTGGGCGGGCTGATCTACTTCTTCGAGTTCGCCTGCGGTCTTTCCGGCTATCTGCTGGACGTGAACCCCTTCGACCAGCCCGGCGTGGAGGCCTACAAGAAGAACATGTTCGCCCTGCTGGGCAAGCCCGGCTACGAGGCCATGGGCGAGGAGCTGCGGGCGAAGCTGGGCCGCTGATGCGGGCATTTCGTGAAAAGTTGTTGTATAATTTCCCGAATTTACAAATTCGCCATTGTAAAATCCCGCCGGACATGATACTTTAATAGTGTGAATACTGCGGGGAGTATCCCCGAAGACAGGAGTGATTTCTTATGATTAAACTGATCATGGGCGAAAAGGGTACCGGCAAGACCAAGAATCTGATCGAACAGGTCAACGCCACCGCCGCCTCCGTTCCCGGCAATGTGGTCTGCATCGAGTCTGCTGCCATGATGACGTATAACATCAAGCCTCAGGTGCGTCTGCTGAACGCCGAGGAATACGGCCTCACCTCTTACGAGGTGTTCCGCGGCTTCCTTTCCGGCCTGTATGCGGGCAACTATGATATTTCCCACATCTATATCGACAATCTCTGCAAGATCTGCGGCGACATGGGCGAGGAGACCGACAAGTTCCTCACCTGGCTGGAGGGTTTCAGCGCAAGCAGCGGCGTGGAGTTCGTGCTGACCATCAGCGCGTCCGAGGCCGATGCTTCCGAGACCATGAAGAAGTATCTGTAAGAGCTTTTCATACATAACGCGGCCGCGCCGAAGGGCGCGGCTGCGTTTTTCCTTTTTCCGAACCAGGCGCGGTTCGCCCACGAAAGCCGCCGAAGGAGCTGTACCAAGGCGCACATCTCCGTTCTTCGCAGAGGGAGGACGTAAAAAGAGGACTGACTCTCGTCAGTCCTCTTTTACTATGTCTGGATCGGTATTTATTCCGCCTTGGGCGCCTCGGCAGCCTCTGCGGTCTTGTCCACCACCTTGATGATGCCCTTCTTCCAGAGGATGCGGGAGGTGATGATGCCCACGGGCAGCATGCCCAGGATCAGGAAGCCCACCATGCCCAGCATGATGGAGCCCATGCCCATGACGCGGGCCACGATGGAGACGACGGAGACGATGACGAGGACGGGGATCACGCCCTTGATGCCGCCCTTGACCACCTTGGAGCCGGCACTGGTGGATGCGAAGAGACCCAGCGTCATGGAACCGAAGAGGGCAGGCAGCAGATAGTTGGACATGGTCTTCACGGCGGGCAGCTCGAAAATGGGGCTGATCCAGGAGATCATCAGCGCTGCCACGGCCAGGATCGCCACGGTCATGATGGAGGACACGGCCACGGCAATGGCGGAGACCACCTCGCCTGCGGGGGTGTTTGCTTCCTTACCGGTGATCTTCATGGCGTTCACGGCAACGGGCAGCTTCAGGTTCATGATGTTGCCGGTGATGAACGCAAGATACGCGGAGGAGCCCAGCAGCGGGGTGTAGCTCAGGGCCTCGGAGATGCCCACGGGCACATAGATGGCGAGGATGCCGAAGGTGGCCACGTTGAACACCTGGCCGAGGGAGGGGATGCAGTCATAGTGGCCCAGCACCACAAAGGGGATGGAGATCATGTAGGCCAGGGCGATGACGGTACCGACGCGGCCCCAGCGATGGCCCCAGGCCTGGAAGGGATCGAGAGTGACGACCTGCTTTTCTTTCTTGCTCATGTTCCTTGCCTCCTTAGAAGATCTTCGTCCACAGCAGGGCCGAGACCATACCGACGATCATGGACAGCGCCATGATGAAATTGTTGACCCAGCCGAGACCCGGCTTCTTGGCGATGATGCCCAGCGCCACGGCCACGATGAGACCCGTGATCATGACGAGCGCCTGATAGGTGTCGCAGATCAGCAGGATGGGCACATACACCGCCAGCAGCACCAGCATGAAGCAGCCGGAGAGCACGTTGGACCAGCCGCTGCCGCTCTTGTTCTTGTCCACGCTCATGCTGAGCTTCTTGCCGAAGGGGATCTGGATCAGGAAGCCCGCCAGCATACCGATGCTCATGAGAATCATGACCACACCGAAGGTCTCGCCGGAGGCGTTGGCCATCATGTCGTTGGTGTTGGCAAAGCCCAGCGTGGAGGCAAGGGTGGCAGCGATCTGCGTCTCATAGGAGAGAGATCCGATGACGGAAAGTCTCCACCAGGACCAGACCACGCCCAGAGACGCGGCCAGAGCCACCAGACCGATGACGATAGAGAGACTGGGGACGACGGAGAAAATGAGAGAGGACTTGATGACGTTTTTGATCTCCTCTGCGGTGATGCCCAATTCCAGGGCGCGCTTTCTCGCTTTCAGCAGATAGACCACGGCAAAGCCGGTGATGTAAACCAGACCGACGATGACCATAGCCAGCAGAAGCGGACTGCTGATGATTTCCTGAATGCTAACCATGTGCTTTCCCTTTCTTTTTCTTGATCGGAACGATCTATTTTCCGGAGGCTCCCCTCCGCAGGAACAGGGTGGATCGGCTGAGGCTCAGCTGTGCGCCTCCAGCCAGCGCTTGGCGCAGTGAGTGAGGCAGGCCGCGCCGATGGGCAGCACGTCCTCGTTGAACTGCACCTTGGGGTTGTGGGCCGGGGCGTTGCCGCGCTCATCGGTAAAGCCGGCGGAGAGATACATGAAGGCGCTGGGGATCTCGGCGGCGATGACGGCGAAGTCCTCGGACGCGCTGGAGGAGATGCCCGGATAGGGCGTGAGGCCCGGAATGGGCAGCTCCTGCATGTAGCCGCTCATCTCGTTCACCAGCGACGCGTCGCACACCAGCGGCGGCACGCCCACAAGAGACACCTCGGCCGAGCCGCCATAGGCCCCGGCGATGGCCTGCGCCACCTCGCTCACGCGGCGGTTCAGCAGCTCGCGGGTGGCGTTGTCGTTGGTGCGGATGGTGCCCGCCAGAGTCGCCGTGTCGGGGATGATGTTGGGGGCAGAGCCCGCCTGGAACTTGCCCACCGTCAGCACGCAGGACTTCATGGGGTCGCACTCGCGGGCGATGAGCTCCTGCAGGGCCAGATGGATGTGGACGCCGATGTTGATGGGATCCACGCCCGCATGGGGATAGGCACCGTGTGCGCCCCGGCCATGAACGGTGATCTGGAACTGATCCATGGAAAACATCATGGCGGCGCCGGGGGTGTTGTTGAACATATAAAGGCCCACGGGCATCTTGCCCGGGCCCACGTGATAGGCCAGCGCCGCGTCGGGCTTCGGTTCCAGCAGGCCGTGGGCGATCATGTTCTTCGCGCCCTCAAAGGTCTCCTCCGCGGGCTGGAACATGAGCCGCACCGTGCCCTTCAGCCGGGCCTCGTCCTCCTTCAAAAGCTTGGCCGCCGTCAGCAGCATGGCCGCGTGCATGTCGTGGCCGCAGCAGTGCGCCTCGCTGCCGGTGGGACAGGCAAAGGGCAGACCGCTCTCCTCCGCCATGGGCAGGGCGTCCATGTCCGCGCGCAGCAGCAGCGTCTTCCCGCCGCTGCCCAGCGTCACCGTCAGGCCCTTGCCGCAGGGCTGCGGCTCCAGCCCATAGCTCTTCAGCTTTTCCGTCAGATAGGCCACTGCCTTCGGCATTTCCAGACCCACCTCGGCATTTTCGTGCAGATACCGGCGGTTTTCCTCCAGCTCGCCGCGCAGCGCCTGCGCCCGTTCAAAATCGTTCATGTGCCGCCTCCTCGCTCAATGAGCAGATATTTGTTGCAGATATTTGATAAAGATTGCCGTTTCTTTCACATTCTCTTTCCGGTTTATTATAGTATCACCCGATAATAACCCTGTCAACCGCAAATCGACGCTTTCGGGCAAATTTTGTTAAGTTGTCATAAAGGGCAGGAATTTCCTGCAACGGACTTTTTCCGGTCTTTGCGGCGCAGTTTTCTGCTCTATCCAGCGGTTTTCCGCAAAAATCGGCAGTTTTTTCCTCTCATTTTTCCTGCTGATTTTGTCTGTTTTTCCGGACGGCAAGGCAGAAAATAACATCGTGCATTCGATTCTTTCATCGCTTTATGCGATTATTTGCCGACCGCAGTCCAAACGTCCGTCTGCGGCGGTCAGCCACGCCCGATTTTGTGCGCAAAAAGGCCCCCATCCTGTGGACGGGGGCCCTGCTTCTTCGGTTTGATTATTTTTTCAGCTCGCCATTGGCGCTGGCAGTGAGATAGGCGTTGATGAAGCCGTCGATCTCGCCGTCCATCACGGCCTGGATGTTGCCGTTTTCAAAGCCGGTGCGGTGATCCTTGGCCAGGGTGTAGGGCATGAAGACATAGGAGCGGATCTGGCTGCCCCACTCGATCTTCATCTGCACGCCCTTCAGGTCGGAGATCTTGTCCGCGTGCTGCTGCAGCTTGATCTCCACCAGCTTGCTTCGCAGCATGCGCATGGCCACCTCGCGGTTCTGCACCTGGCTGCGCTCCTGCTGGGAAGCCACCACCAGACCCGTGGGGATATGGGTGATGCGGATGGCGGACTCGGTCTTGTTGACGTGCTGGCCGCCTGCGCCGGAGGCGCGGTAGGTGTCCACCTTCAGATCCTCGGGCCGGATGTCCACATCCGTGCCGTCGTCGATCTCGGGGGTGACCTCCAGCGCGGCGAAGGAGGTCTGACGGCGGCCGGAGGCATCAAAGGGAGAGACGCGGACGAGACGGTGCACGCCGTTTTCGCCCTTCAGATAGCCATAGGCGTTTTCGCCCTCGATGACCACCGTGGCGCTCTTGAGGCCGGCCTCGTCGCCGTCCAGATAGTCCACCATCTTGAAGGTAAAGCCGTGGGACTCTGCCCAGTGCATGTACATGCGGTAGAGCATCTGCGCCCAGTCCTGGGCCTCGGTGCCGCCGGCGCCGGCATGGAACTGCAAAATGGCGTTGCTGTTGTCATACTCGCCGGAGAGGAGCGTTGCAAGGCGCGCCTCCTCCAGCTCCTTTTCCAGCGTGGCGTACCCGCTCTTCAGCTCCTCCAGCAGGGACTCGTCGTCCTCCTCGATGCCCATCTCCACCAGAGCCAGCAGATCCTCGCGCTCCGTCACCAGCTTCTGATGGCGGCGCACCTTGTTCTGCAGCTGCTTCGTCAGCTGCTGGTTCTTCTGCGAACGGGCGATATCGTTCCAGAAGCCGTCCTCCTCTGTCTCCTTCTGCAGACGCGCGATCTCGTCGTTTGCCGCGTCGATGCCAAGAGCCTTGCGGAGGTTGCGATAGGTCTCCTCCATACCGAGGAGCTTCTGTTTATATTCATCGTATTCGATCACTGCCATAGTCTGTTCTCCTGTTACGAAATTTTTCTGAAAGCCGGTCTGCCGGCGGAACTCAACGTTTCATCCCTCTGCACCCCTGAGAGGGAAATGTTTCTCAACTTCGATATTATGCCAAACATTACTGCCTTTGTAAAGGGGAAAATCCCCGAAAACCTCACTTTTCCGGCGTGGAAGGGACGCTTTTCCTTCCCTCGCGCCAGCCGTCGAACAGCAGGGCCAGCAGGATCACCGCGCCGCCCAGCAGCCCCGGCAGCGAAACGGTCTCGCCCAGCAGGAGGAAGGAGATCAGCGCCGTGAGGATGGGCTGCGTGCATTGCAGCATGGACACCGTCCCCGCCGAGAGGTGGGCGACCGCGTGGTTCTGCAGCAGATAGGCCAGCACCGTACACCCGAGAGCCAGATACAGCACCACGCACCAGGCCTCGCCCCGCACGCCGGGCAGGACGGAGAGCTCGTCGAACAGCAGCGCGCCCGCGGCGCTGATGGCGAAGGTCACCACCGCCTGCATGGAGGACAGCACCGCCGCGTCGATCTGGCGCAGGGCCCGCTCGCCGAACACCAGCGCCCCCGCAAGGCAGAAGGCGTCGAACAGGCCCAGCGCCTCGCCGAGGCCGAAGGAAAAGCCGCTGTCGCCGCAGCAGAGCAGGAACAGCCCCGCCGTTAGCGCCAGCTGCACCGGCAGGCGGCGCAGCTCGTAGGGGCGGCGCGACACCACGGCGGTCAGGATCGGCGTGAACAGCACCGGCAGCGAGATGAGAAAGCCCACCGTAGTGGCAGGGGCCAGATCCAGCGCCAGATTGCAGGAGATGTATGCCCCGGCGCAGCAGAGGGCGGGCGGCAGCCACAGCCGCGGCGACGCGGCGCGGAGCTGCGCGAAAATGCGCCGGCGGAACAGCAGCAGATAGACGAGGCTCGTCACGAAAAAACGCCCTGTCAGCAGCCACAGCGGTGTGATGGACTGATACGCCACCTTGGTCACGGGATTGCCCACGCCGTACAGCAGGCTCTGCATCAGGATGAAAAGGATGTATTTCGTCCGGTTTTCCTTCACGCGCCGCCGCTCCTCTCTTTGCCCCGGCAGACCGGGCGCAGATTTTTACAGTTTCTACTCTATCATTTCCTCTCCGCCGCCGTCAAGCCTTCCGCGGCATGAAGCGGGCGCAGCGCGCATAGACTGCAGCAAAGTCCGACACAGGAGGCCCTTTCATGAAACGCTGTCTTGCCCTTGCGCTGCTGTTGCTGCTGCTTCCCCTGCCCGCCCGCGCCGCGTCGCTGACCCTCTCCGCCGAAAGCGCCCTGCTCATGGAGAAATCCACGGGCCGGGTGCTCTATGCCCTGAACGAGCATGAGCAGCGCGAGCCCGCCAGCGTCACCAAGGTCATGACCCTGCTGCTGGTGATGGAGGCCATCGACCGGGGCGAGCTGACGCTGGAGGAAAGCGTCACGGCCAGTGCCCTTGCCGCCTCCATGGGCGGCAGCCAGATCTATCTGAAGGAGGGCGAGCAGATGACCGTGCGGGAGCTGCTGAAGGCGGTGTGCGTCGCCTCCGGCAACGATGCGTCGGTGGCTCTTGCCGAGCACACGGCGGGCAGCGTGGAGCATTTCGTGGAGCGCATGAACCTGCGGGCGCAGGAGCTGGGCATGAACGACACCTGCTTTTGCAACTGCACAGGCCTGCCCGCCGAGGGACACGTCACCAGCGCCTATGACATCGCCCTCATGAGCCGGGAGCTGATCCTGCACCACAGCGCCATCCGGGAGTATACCACCATCTGGATGGATACGCTCCGGGGCGGTGCCTTCGGCCTCTCCAACACCAACCGGCTCATCCGCTTTTACGAGGGGGCCACGGGGCTCAAGACCGGCAGCACCGAGGCCGCCGGCTGCTGCATCTCCGCTACCGCCGAGCGCGGCGGCATGGAGCTCATCGCCGTGGTGCTGAAAGCCCCCAGCTCCACGGCCCGCTTCGAGGATGCCAAGGTGCTGCTGAACTATGGCTTCGCCGCCTACGCGCTGGAGAGCGTCACGCCGGAAGAACCCCTGCCCGCTCTCCCTGTGGACCGGGGCGAGCAGGCGGAGATCGCCCTGGCCCTCTCCTCCGAGAAGGCGCTGCTGCCGAAGGGGCGTCTCGACCAGCTCCGTCAGGAGCTCGTCCTGCCGGAAAATGTGGAGGCCCCGTTGGCGGCGGGCAAACAGCTGGGAGCGCTGCGGCTCTATGACGGCGAAACGCTGCTGGCCGAGCTGCCGCTGCTGGCCGCCGCCGACGTGCCCCGCCTCAGCTTTCCCGTCATGCTGCGGCGGCTGCTCCGCTTCGCCCTGTATGCCCCCGCCGTCTGACCCGCCACCACCGGGTGTCCGCCGATCCGGATGCGCCGCTCCGCCCCGACCCATCGGGGCGGAGCTTTTCCTGTTTCTGCCGATGTTGAGACGGGCTTTTTCATTTCAAAAGCAAAAAGCCAGGGCAAATCCCTTGTTCTTTTTCGTTTTGCTTGCTATAATAGTAAATTGAACTTTTATCTTTATTTGTCCGCTCCCGTTCCGGGCGCGGCATGATCTTTGGGAAGGGAGGCTCCGCTATGAAATACCGCCGCTGGAATATTGCCGACGCGCCGGAGGCCAACGTGCAGCAGCTGACGGAGGCCGGCTTCCCCTCTCTGCTGTCCGCGGTGCTGGCCTCCCGCGGCTTCGCCACGGCGGAGGAGGCCTCCGTGTTCCTGGAGCAGGACCGGTCGCTGCACCATTCTCCCCTGCTGATGAAGGACATGGACAAGGCCGTCCGCCGCATCGAGGATGCCATCGCCCGGGGCGAGACCGTGGCGGTCTTCGGCGACTATGATGTGGACGGCATCACCTCCACCTGCGTGGTGGTGGACTATCTGAAGAGCCGGGGGCTCAAATGCCTGCACTATATCCCCCGCCGGGAGGAGGATGGCTACGGCCTCGGCTGCGAGCCCATCCGCCTGCTGGCTCAGCAGGGCGTGACGCTGCTCATCACCGTGGACTGCGGCATCACCGGCGTTGCGGAGATCGACTTTGCCGCCACCCTCGGCATGGACGTGATCGTGACGGATCACCATGAGTGCAAGGAGCAGCTCCCCGCCGCCGTGGCCGTGGTGGATCCCCACCGGCCGGACTGCCCCTATCCGTTCAAGCATCTCGCGGGCGTGGGCGTGGCGCTGAAGCTGGTGCTGGCCCTTGCGGGCGAGAGCCGGGAGGAGGCCATTTTCTCCCGCTACTGCACCTTGGCCGCCATCGGCACCATCGCGGACGTGATGCTCATGAGCGGGGAAAACCGCGTCATCGTGCGCCGGGGCCTCGAGAGCCTGCATCACGCGGACTTTCTCGGCATCCACGCGCTTTTGAAGGAGGCAGGCCTTGCCGACAAGCCCTGCACCTCCATCCAGATCGGCTTCGTGCTGGCCCCCCGCATCAACGCCGCGGGACGCATGGGCGCGGCGGACGTGGCCGTTGACCTGCTGCTGAGCCAGGACGCCGCCGAGGCGGAGGAGCTGGCCCGCCGCCTCTGCGCCCTGAACCGGGAGCGGCAGGCCGTGGAGCAGGACATCTTCTCCCAGGCGCTGACGCTGACGGAGGCCATGCCCCCCCAGCACCGCCATGCCCTTGTGCTGTCCAGCTCGGTCTGGCATCAGGGCGTAGTGGGGATCGTCGCCTCCCGTCTGACGGAAAAATATTCCTGCCCCAGCTTCATGATCCATCTCTGCGACGGACTGGGCAAGGGCTCCTGCCGCAGCTACGGCGGCTTCAATCTGTTCCAGGCGCTGGAGTCCTGCTCCGATCTGCTGGAGGGCTTCGGCGGGCACGAGCTGGCGGCAGGCTTCACCATCCGCGAGGAGAATATCGAGCCCTTCCGCGAGCGCATCAACCGCTGCGCCCTCTCCTTCTCCGGCGGCGAGCCGCCGGTGTCGTCGCTGGACATCGACGTGCTCATCCCCCGTCCCGCCCAGATCACCATGGAGGAGATCCAGTCCCTGGCTATGCTGGAACCCTACGGCGCGGGCAACAACCGTCCCGTTTTCTGCCTGATGGGCATGACGGTGGACTCCATGCAGAACGTGGGGCAGAACCGCCATCTGAAATTGCAGCTGTCCAAGGGGCAGCACCACTTCCCCGCCATCTTCTTCTCCGCCACGGAGGAGACCGTGGGCGTCCGGCCCGGTATGCGGGTGGACGCCGCCTTCCATTTGCAGATCAACGAATTCCGGGGCGTTTCCTCCGTGCAGCTGCAGATGATCGACATCCGCCCCTCTCTCCAGCCCAGCAAGACCGAGAGCGAGGCTCTTTCCCTCTGCCGCCGCGCGGTGGAGGGGCAGCCTCTCTCCCCGCAGGAGGGGGTGCGGCTGCTGTTCACGCGGGAGCAGTCCGTCCGGCTCTGGCGGGCGCTGGCCGCGGCGCTGCCGCCGGAGGGCGCGTCGCTGCCCACACTGCCTTTTTACCGCAGTCTTGCCGCCGCCATGGGCGGCAGCGAGTCCTTCCTGCGCACCGTTTTTGCGCTGGAGGTCTTTCAGGAGCGCGGCCTGCTGACCGCGGCTCCCGCCGCCGGGGAGACCCGCTTCCGCCTGACCGCCGCGGGCGAAAAGGTGGATCTGATGCAGTCTCCCTATCTGCGCCGCCTGCGCGAAGGCGGCATCTGAAGTCGAGGTGAACGTCATGAACGAGACTCTGCCCCAGCAGATGTATGAAAAACTGGAACGGACCGTGCGGGAATACAATCCCTCCGCTGATTTCGAGCAGATCCGCGCCGCCTATGAGTTTGCGGCGCAGGCACACGGCAATCAGCTGAGAAAGGACGGCTCGCCCTATATCACCCATCCCCTTGCCACCGCCCAGATCATTGCCGAGGAGCTGCACCTGGACAGCGAATCCATCGTGGCCTGCCTGCTGCACGACTGCATCGAGGATACCGGTGTGACCCACGAGGAGATCAGCCGCCTCTTCTCCCCCACCATTGCGGATCTGGTGGAGGGCGTGACCAAGCTGACCCGCATGAACTATACCTCCAAGGAAGATGAGCAGATGGAGAATCTCCGCAAAATGCTCATCGCCATGAGCAAGGACATCCGCGTCATCCTCATCAAGACCTCCGACCGGCTCCACAACATGCGCACCATGGAGTATCAGACGCCGGACAAGCAGCGCAAGAAGTCCATGGAAACGCTGGAGATCTATGCCCCCATCGCCCACCGTCTCGGTATGCAGAAGATCAAGTGGGAGCTGGAGGATCTGTCGCTGAAGTATATCGACCCCGTGGGCTTTCAGGAGATCGAGCGCTCCCTCGCCGGCAAGGCGGAGGAGTTCGGCAGCGTTTATGTGAGCGTGGAGAAGCAGATCAGCGAGCGTCTGGACGAAATGGGCATCCGCCACCGCATCTCCGGCCGCATGAAGCACCCCTACAGCATCTATCGCAAGATGTACCGGCAGAATCTGCCCATCGACGAGATCTTCGACCTCTTCGCCTTCCGCGTCATCGTGGACACGGTGGCAGACTGCTATAATGTGCTCGGCGTGATCCATGACCTGTACCGGCCCATTCTCGGCCGCTTCAAGGATTATATCGGCACCCCCAAGCCCAACGGCTATCAGAGCCTGCATACCACCGTCATGGGCGATGCCGCCGTGCCCTTCGAGGTGCAGATCCGCACCGAGGAGATGCACGAGATCGCGGAATACGGCGTGGCCGCCCACTGGAAGTACAAGCAGAACGGCCAGGGCGCGGGCAGCGAGGTGAAGTTCGAGTGGGTCCGCCGCCTGCTGGAGAATCAGGAGGGCGCGGACGCGGAGGATTTCATCCACTCGCTGAAGGTGGATATGTTCGCCGACGAGGTCTTCGTCTACACGCCCAACGGCGATGTCATCAATCTGCCCGCCGGTGCCTGCCCCATCGACTTTGCCTATACCATCCATTCCGCCGTGGGCAACCGCATGATCGGCGCCAAGGTCAACGGCCGCATGGTGCCTTACGAGACCGTGCTGAAAAACGGCGATATCGTGGAGGTGCTGACCTCCAAGACCGCCAAGGGCCCCAGCCGCGACTGGATGAACATCGCCAAGAGCAGCGAGGCGCGCAGCAAGATCCGGCAGTGGTTCAAAAAGGAGAAGCGGGAGGAGAATATCGTCAACGGCCGCGCCTCCTTCGAGGCAGAGCTGAAGCACAGCGGCTTCAACCCCAAGCTCGTGCTGACGGAGGAGCATCGTCCGGCGCTGCTCAAGCGCGTGGCGTTCCACTCCTTCGACGAGCTCTTTGCCGCCATCGGCTACGGCGGCTATACCGCGCAGAAGGCCGTGAACCGCATGAAGGAGGAGCTGAAGGCCATCACCCGGCAGGAGGAGCCCGCTGTGCCCGCTCCCAACGCCCCCGCCGCGCCTGTTCCGGAGCGCCGCGGCGGTGTGAAGAGCGCCGAGGGCGTGGTGGTGGACGGTCTCGGCGGCGGGTGTCTCGTCAAATTTGCCAAGTGCTGCACCCCCGTTCCCGGCGACCCCATCCGCGGCTTCATCACCCGGGGCAGCGGCGTGTCCGTGCACCGGGCCGACTGTCCCAATGCCAGCCGCGAGCGCATCCGGCCGGAGGATCTGGGCCGCTGGATCCACGTGGACTGGGGCGGCACGCCCCGGGAGTTCTATCCCACCACGCTGGAGGTCCTGTCCAAGGACCGCGCCAATCTGGTGCTGGACGTGTCCGCCATCCTCAGCTCCACCAAGACCCGCGTGGACGCCCTTTCCGGCCGCACCACAGAGGACGACCGCTTCGTCCTCAGCATCGACATCGATGTGAAGGACGCCGCCCAGCTGAAAACGGTCATGAAGAAGATCGAGCAGCTCTCCGGCGTCGTCAGCGTCACCCGTCCCGCGGGCTGACGCCGTCTACCTATATTATTACGATCCCATAAGGAGCACTTTCATGAAAGCAGTCGTTGCCAACGTCAAATATGCCTCCGTCACGGTGGAGGGGCAGGTGGTGGGCCGCATCGGCCCGGGCCTGCTGATCCTGCTGGGCGTCACCCACGACGATACCGAGACCGAGGTGGCCAAGCTGGCCGATAAGATCACGGGCCTGCGCATCTTCAAGGATGAGGAGGGCCGCACCAACAAGGGCCTCGCCGACATCGGCGGCGAGATCCTGGTGGTGTCCCAGTTCACGCTGTATGCCAACTGCCGCCATGGCCGCCGCCCGGATTTCCTCTCCGCCGCCAAGCCGGAGCTGGCGAGCGCCCTGTACGAGAGCTTTGTGCGCAGATGCCGGGACAAGGGCTTCCACACGGAGACCGGCATCTTCGGCGCCGCCATGGAGGTGGAGTCCTGCAACAACGGGCCCTTCACCCTGGTGGTGGACACGGCCGAGCTGAAATAAGGAGAACGCTATGGAAGCTTCCGCATCCATCCGCAGCATCCCCGTGGGGATGCTGCAGGCCAACTGCTACCTGCTCTGCTGCGGGGGTGAATGCTGCCTTATCGACCCCGGCGACGAGCCGGAGCGTCTGCTGCGTGCGGTGGAGGAGAGCGGCTGCACGCTGCGCTTCCTGCTGCTGACCCACGGGCATTTCGATCATTACGGGGCGGTGCGCCCCATTCTGGCGCACTGTCCGGCGCTGCCGGTGTATCTGCACGAAAGCGACCTCTCCGACGGGGAGGAGCAGCTGCGGATGCGCCGTCTGGACGCTGCCAATCAGCGGCTCTACCGCGAGGGCGATGAGCTGACCCTGGGCGGGCTGACCATCCGCGTACTGGAAACGCCGGGGCACTCCGCCGGGTCTGTCACCCTGCAGGCGGAGGATGTGCTCTTCACCGGCGACACGCTGTTCGCCGGCTCCTGCGGGCGGACGGATTTCCCCGGCAGCAGTCCCCGCGCCATGCGGGATTCCCTGCGCCGCCTTGCGGCCCTGCCGGGGGACTTTCAGATCCTGCCCGGACACGGCGACCCCACCACGCTGGAGCGGGAGCGCCGCACCAATTACTATCTGCGCTGAGCTGAAACGAGAGGAGGCCGCGCCATGAAGCTGACATTCCACGGTCACGAGGAACGCTACGCCGTTGAACAGAGCCTGCTGAATTTCTTCCCCGAGGAACGCCCGGTCTATGAGGGCGAGGAGGAGAACGAGGCGGATATCACGCTGCACTGCACCGGGCATACCGCGAAAGCCGCCACCCGCATCCGCTGGCATGGCAAGGAGG
>CAYPWQ010000010.1:0-15747 GCA_964414495.1 uncultured Oscillospiraceae bacterium | reverse complement strand
AAGTTCCAGAAGAAGATCGTCAAGGCCTGGCTGCTGGAGGGCCACCGCGTGGACGGCCGCCAGAAGAACGAGATCCGTCCCCTGGCCGCCGAGGTGGGCGTGCTGCCCCGGGTCCACGGCTCCGGCCTGTTCACCCGCGGCCAGACCCAGGTCCTCTCCGTCGCCACCCTGGACACCCTGTCCGCCAACCAGAAGCTGGACACCATCTGGGAAGAGACCGAGAAGCGCTATATGCACCACTACAACTTCCCCGGCTACTCCGTGGGCGAGGCCAAGCCCGCCCGCAGCCCCGGCCGCCGCGAGATCGGTCACGGCGCACTGGCCGAGCGTGCCCTGCTGCCGGTGATCCCTCCCGTTGAGGAGTTCCCCTACGCCATCCGCGTGGTATCCGAGGTGGTGTCCTCCAACGGTTCCACCTCTCAGGGCTCCATCTGCGGCTCCACGCTGGCACTGATGGATGCCGGCGTGCCCATCAAGGCGCCGGTGGCCGGCATTTCCTGCGGCCTGATCCAGGACGACGACGGCAGCTTCACCACCTTCATCGACATCCAGGGCGTGGAGGACTTCCACGGCGAGATGGACTTCAAGGTGGCCGGCACCAAGAAGGGCATCACCGCCATCCAGATGGATCTGAAGAACGACGGTCTGACCATGGAGATCATCAAGGAAGCGCTGGACATCACCTATGACGCCCGCGTGAAGATCCTGGACGAGATCATGCTGCCCTGCATCGCAGAGCCCCGCGCCGAGGTCTCTCCCTATGCCCCCAAGACCATCACCATGAAGATCGATCCCGACCGCATCCGCGAGGTCATCGGCTCCGGCGGCAAGGTCATCCAGAAGATCTGTGCCGACACCGGCGCCAAGGTGGACATCAGCGACGACGGCACCATCGTCATCTCCGCCGTCAACGCCGACAGCTGCAACGCCGCCAAGAAGTGCATCGACGACATCGTCTTCGTGCCCGAGATCGGCAAGCTGTACTATGGCCGCGTGGTGCGTCTCATGACCTTCGGCGCCTTCGTGGAGATCGCTCCCGGCAAGGACGGTCTCGTCCACATCTCCAAGCTGGCCGAGAACCGCATCGAGAAGGTGGAGGACGCCGTTTCCGTGGGCGACATGATCTGGGTCAAGTTCATGGAGATCGACGAGAAGGGCCGCTGGAACCTCTCCCGCAAGGACGCGCTGAAGGAGATCAAGGCGCTCCAGGCCGAGGAAAACAAGTAAGCATCCATTCCGCAGGGGACAGGCCGCGCCTGTCCCCTGTTTTTCTTTCCGTGCCGCGGCGCTTCCCTTTTGCCGCTGTGCGTGGTATACTGTTTTATTATCATTTCCGAAAGGACGGGCCACTCATGGACACCATTGCCGCCATTGCCACTGCCCCCGGCGCTGCCGCCATCGGTGTGCTCCGCGTCAGCGGAGACGATGCCTTCGCGGTGCTGGACCGGGTCTTCTTCCCTGCTGGCCGCCCCATGGCGGCGCAGGGCGATCGCCGCATGGTCTATGGCGAGCTGCGAAGCAGCGGGGGCGAGGTGCTGGACCGCTGTCTTGCCGTGCGCTTCGCGGGCCCTGCCAGCTACACGGGGGAGGACAGCGCCGAGCTCTACTGTCACGGCGGGACGCTGGTGCTGCGTCTGGCGCTGGAGGCGCTGTTTGCCGCGGGCGCGCGGCAGGCGGAGGCCGGGGAATTCACCCGCCGCGCCTTTCTCCATGGCCGCATGGATCTGACCGAGGCGGAAGCCGCGGCGGATCTGCTGAGCGCCGAGACCGCCGCCGCCGCGAAAAATGCCGCCGCCCAGCTGGGCGGGGCGCTGCGCCGCCGGGTGGAGCGGGTCTATGAGCGTCTGATGGACGTGGCCGCCCGGTTCTACGCGGTGGTGGACTATCCGGACGAGGACATCGCCGATCTCAGCGGCGACGAGCTCCGCGCCGCTCTCTGCTTCGCGGAGGCGGAGCTGACGGAGCTCCTTGGCAGCTATGCCCGGGGCCGGGTGCTGAAGCGCGGCGTGCCCACCGCCATCCTGGGCGCGCCCAACGCGGGCAAGAGCTCCCTGCTGAACGCCCTTGTGGGCTATGACCGGGCCATCGTCACCGACATTCCCGGCACCACCCGCGACACGCTGGAGGAGACCGTCGAGCTGGGCGGCGTCCCCCTGCGGCTCATCGACACCGCCGGCATCCGGGAAACGGCGGATCAGGTGGAGCGTCTGGGCGTAGAGCGGTCGCGCCGCGCGGCGGCGGAGGCCGAGCTGCTTCTGGTTCTGCTTGACGGCACGGTCAGCCCCGCGCCGGAGAATATGGAGGCCTTTTTTGCCCCGCTGAAGCTGGCTGCCACCAGCGGCAAGCCCTGGATCCTGGTCCAGACGAAAAGCGACCTCGGCGGCAGCTTCGGCGTGCTGATCGATGACGAGGGCTGGGCGCAGCCGGAGGCGGCGATCTCTCTCTCCAGCGTGACCCACGAGGGCTTTGACGCGCTGGCCGACGCCGTGCGCGCCCTCTATCCTCTGGACGGGACGGAGCGCGGCACGCTGCTGACCAATCCCCGGCAGGCCGACGCCGTGACCCGTGCGCTCCACGCCGTCCGGCGGGCCGCAGATGCCTACTGCGCGGGACTCACGCCGGACGCCATCCTCACCGACACGGAGGACGCCATCAGTGCCCTGGGTGAGCTCACCGGCAAGTCCCTGCGGGAGGATCTGGTACACGCCATCTTCTCCCGCTTCTGCGTGGGAAAATAAATGCACTTTCATCACCACTCGCCGCCCCACGGCGGCCCACAGGAGGAACCGACTATGAACTGGCTGGAGCTGCACATCGACACCGTCCACGCGGGGCTCGACAGCGTGACGGCGCTGCTGTCCGCCCTCGGGATCGACAGCGTGGTCATCGACGACGAGACAGACTTTCAGGAATTTTTAGAGAACAACCATCAGTACTGGGACTATGTGGACGAGGATCTGCAAAAGCAGATGGCAGGGCGCAGCCGCGTCACCTTCTATCTTGCGGACGATGCCGCCGCACCGGAGACCGCCACGGCAGTGCGCATCGCTCTTGCGGCGCTGAAAAAGGAGTGCGGCGACAGTCTCGGCTCCCTCGCCCTCAGCATGACGGGCGTGCAGGACAGCGACTGGGAGAACAACTGGAAGCAGTTCTATAAGCCCATGGAGATCGGCGACCGTCTGCTGGTGATCCCCCAGTGGGAGCAGGCCGATCCCCGTGGCCGGGTGACGCTGATCCTGAATCCGGGCCTCACCTTCGGCACCGGCAGCCACGCCACCACCCGGCTCTGTCTCAAGGCGCTGGAACGCCACATCCACGGCGGCGAGCGCGTACTGGATCTGGGCTGCGGCAGCGGCATCCTCTCCATCGCGGCGCTGCGTCTGGGCGCAGCCTCCGCCTTCGCCTGCGACATCGACGAAAAATGCGAGACCGTCGCCTATGAAAACGCGGCGCTGAACGGCGTGGGGAAAGACATCTACACCGTCCGCACCGGCGACGTGCTCAGCGACGAGCGCCTCCGCGCCGCCATTGGCGGGGGCTACGACGTGGTGGTGGCCAACATCGTCTCCGATGTCATCATCGGCCTTGCGCCCCATGTGCGCCCCTATCTGAAGGCGGGCGGCAAATTCCTCTGCTCCGGCATCATCGACACCCGGGCGGAGGAGGTGAAGCAGCGTCTCATGGACGCGGGCTGGACCATCGCCGAGGAGCACAGCAGCGAAGGCTGGTTCTCCTATCTCTGCGAATAACGCACCGCAAAATACGAAGGCCCCGCGTCCCATGGGACGCGGGGCCTTTTCCTTTTCTTATTCTGTCTCCGTCAGCGCTGCCACGCCGGAGAAGGCGTTCACCCGGTCGTTCATGTAGAACAGGGCGTTTTGGGGCTGCCCGTCCGTTTCGCCCTCGGGGCGCTGTCCGCCGCCCTCCGGCTTTTCCGGACGCTGGCCGTCCACTTCGCCGTCGGGACGTTCCATGCCTTCCGGGGATTCCGGCATGTCGTCGGGCTTTTCCATGTCTTCCGGGAACTCCGGCATGTCATCCGGCAGTTCCATACCCTCCGGCGGCTCCGGCATATCATCCGGCATTTCCATGCCTTCCGGCAGCTCCGGGCGCTGGCCGTCAAAGCCGCCGGGACGCATCCCGCCCATACCGCCGGGGCCAAAGCCCACGTCCGTGCCGGTATAGCTCTGCTGCACGCCGCCGGTGTAGCCCGTGATGGTCTCCGTCAGGTAGATGCCGCCCACATCCTGGCCCTGCACCTCGCCGTCCAGATAGATCAGGTAATTCTGTCCCTCCTCCAGATTGGGACTGGAGATCACCGCGCCCTGATAGCGGCGCACGTTTTCCGCCAGCACCTCATCCGCGTCGGGATCGTAGGCAAATACGATGACGCCGTCCTCCCGCGTGATGACCACGGCGCTGCCGCTGCTCTGATAATCCGCGAATTGCAGATTCAGCGTCACCTGCTCGCTGTCGCTCTCCGCCCAGTCCATGGTGGAGCCCAGGGCGATGACCGTGCCGCCGTTCACATAGGAGCCGCAGTCGCTGTCCAGTCCCGCGTCGGAGGCGGGGTTGGCGCTGGCCACCACCGTGCCGCCGTTGATGACCAGCCAGCCGTTGGAGTCGATGCCGTCGCCCTCCGCGCCAAGACCCGCGATGATGTGTACATCGCCGGCGTTGATGGTGGTGACGGAAACGCCGTCCTCGTTGGTGTTGATGCCATCATCCTGCGCGCGGATGCGGATGCTGCCGCCGTTGATGGTGAGGTGCAGCTCGGTGTCCAGTCCCTCGTTGTCCGCCGTCAGCTCCAGCGTGCCGGGGCCGTAGACGTTCATGGACATGTACGAATAGAGCGCGCCGTCCTGCTTCCAGAGCTTTTTTTCGCCCTCCTTATCCTTGTAGATGCGGGCAACATGAGAGCCGGTGACGTGATTCACGCTGCCCTCCGCCAGCACCAGCACCGCGCCCGCATCGGTGGTGTCCACCTCCGCCGTCGCCGTTTCCAGCGACCAGTCGCCGTCGCACTCATAGACGTTTTGATAGAGGATGGCGGGGGCCACGGTGCAGGTGATGTCTGCGCCGTCCAGGATCAGCTCCACCCGGGCGTCGGGATCGTCTGCCGCGTCCTCGCCCAGATCGATGCGCAGCTGACCGGCGGAAAGCGTGCCGCTGACGCGGTACGCGCCGGGAGAAGCGATGTTCACTACGGTGTGCGCCGCGGCCTCCGCCGCGCTGTGGCGCTCCTCCGCCGTGCCCTCGCCGTAGGGCAGGCCGCTGTCATAGCTGTCCCGATCCTCGTAGTAAACGATGTCGTGACTGAGATACACGTCTCCCGTCTCCCCCACGGCCGCGCCGTCCAGGGTCACGCCGTCATCCGAGAGCGCAAGGACGCGCTCCGTCTCAAAGCGGGAGACATAGGGGATCTCCTCCGTCACGGCGGTCTTCACCGCCGCCTGTTCCGTGTCCGGCTGCTGCGCCGCCGCGCCGCAGCCGCTGAGAAGCGCCGCCGCGCAGAGCGCGGCCAGCAGCTGTTTTCCATGCTTCATGACTGTTCTTCCTTTCCGGGTCGTTCTTTGCCGCGCCGCGCAGAGCGGCCGGTTTCCGAAGGACAGCATACGCGAAAAAGCTGAAAGCTATCTGAAACATCCCCGTTTTCCCCCAGAAACGCAGAAAAGGAGGCAAACGCCTCCTTTTCTCCGTTTTTCGCTCTTACAGCTTGGCCTCCTCGATCCGGCGGCTGCCGCAGGAAACGGTGAGATTCCCGTTGCGGCAGCGGATGGCGTCGAGAAACGCCTTGGTCTTCTTCGGGTCTTTCAGCACCACGGTGTAGCGCAGCTCGTACATAGTGCCCATGTTCACGGTCTTGATGCGGTCGATCCGGTGTTCGCGGGTATACTCGCGGAAGAGATCCTCGAACATCTCGTCAAACTCCAGATCCTCCGGCACGGTGATGCGCAGCTCCTTCTCCGTGCCCTCGCTCTCGCCGAAGCGCAGCAGCACCAGCACCAGCGTCAGCACCGCCATGACCGCGAAAAACACCGCCGCAAGGCCGATGTAGCCCATGCCGCAGGCGATGCCCACCGCGACGGAGAGGAAGATGCTGCCGATCTCCCTTGCGGTGCCGGGGGCGGAACGGAAGCGGATCATGCTGAAGGTGCCCGCCACGGCCACGCCCGCGCCCACGCTGCCGTTCACCAGCATGATGACCACCGCCACCATGGGGCTCAGCAGGGAAAGGGTCATGGCAAAGCCCGCGGAATAGCGGTTGCGGAACATGAAGACCCCGGCGTTCAGCAGGCCGAGACACACGGCCGCGCCCACGCAGAGCAGGAACGTCCGCAGCTCCATGGGGCCGGTGAGAATGGTGTTAAACATAGCTTTCCTCCTTCAGGATCGTTTGGGGCAGGATGTGGCGCCGGTAACAGGCACCGTATTTCGAAAAGGACGCGGGATAGAGCCGCATCCGGCTCAGCAGCTCCGCCAGCCAGAGCGGCGCGGCGGCGCTGACCTTCAGCTCCATCAGCACCGTGCCCTCCGGCAGCAGGGACACGCCGTGGGCCCCCAGGCGGAGATCCAGCTCCTCTGTCCGGCCCCGCGGGTCAAAGTCAAAGGTGATGCGCAGGGCGGGATCCTCCCGTCCGAAGAGGGCCAGACGCTCCGTGGAGATGACCGCGGCGGGACGCAGCGCATAGCGCCGCAGCATCCAGTCAATCTCCTCCATGATCTGCCCCTGTCCCGCGGGCTTTTCGCCCCCCGCGAGATAGGCCATGGCCTCCTCCACCGGCAGGATCACGCGGCGCTTGTACACCACACCCTCCGACTTCTTCTTGATCTCCAGAAACACGCCGTCGCCGTCGCAGGGCACACCGTAGCTCCGCAGACGCAGCTTTTCCTTATAGGTGGGCTTTTCCAGCGAGCGGCGGATCAGCAGATGCTCCGCCGTGTCGCAGTAAAGGCTGACGATGCGGCTGAGCCCGTAGGCATCCTCCGCCATGTAGGGGGCCAGCTCCTGCCGCAGCTGCCGGTATTGCGCCGCCGTGAGAAGATACTTCTTCTCCGTCCGGCGAAAATTCTTTTCCGCTTTTCCCGGCAAGCCGCTCACCTCCCCCGCCGATCCCACCGGTTTCGACCGGTCTCGACCGTTATCAGCTTATCATAACACACTTTTCCGTCCTTGGCGAGAGGGTTTTTCCCCGCCGTCCCTTGACTCTTTTTGTAACTTCTGTTACTATTTGCTCAGCGGGACCGCCGGTTCCGCTGTCCGTATTCCCATCGCCTGACCCAAAAAGGAGTCCCCTATGAAACATCATCTCAGACGCGGCCTCAGCCGCGTGCTGGAGCCGCTGCTGCTGATCCTCTGCGCGGCAACGCTCCTTTTCTTTATCGTGCGCTCCTGGCGCAATTCCCGCGAGGCCGCAGCCAATGCAGAGACCGGCACGGAGACGGAGGATCTCTCCGTCATCACCGCCATCAGCTGCAGCAACGGCACCGAGACCCTGTCCTTCACTCTGAGCGAGGACGGAAAATGGCTCTGGATCGACGAGAGCTTCCCCGTGGATCAGGACGCGGTGAATGGTCTGCTGGAGGCGCTGACCTCCTTCACCCCCACGGTGACGGCGGCCAGCGGCGAGACCGTGGATCTCGCGTCCTACGAGCTGGATTCCCCCGCCTGTGAGGTGTCGTACACCAATGCCGGCGGCGAGACCACGGCCCTGCAATTCGGCAAGGACGCCGACAACGGCGGCGCGTATGTGAAATACGCAGGCGACGACAGCGCGGTCTATCTTGCCGGGGCCTCCCTCATGGCGCAGATCCGGCAGGGGCTCAGCACCTACTGTGCGCCCCCCGCCTTCCCCGCCCTGACCGCTGAAAGCATGCAGAGCATCACCCTCACCGCAGGCGAAGAAATCGCAGTCTACACCGCCCGCGAGCTGAAGGGCGAGACGCACTGGTTCTCCGGCGGCACGGATGTGACGGACGACGCGGCCTTCACCGCCGCGGCGGCGACCCTCTCCACGCTGGACTTTTCCGAGTGTCTCGTCTGGGCCCCGCTGAAAAAGTCCCTCGACATCTGCGGTCTCAGCGCCCCCGCCTGCCAGCTGGAGATCGCCTATGGCGATGCCGCCGGACGGGACTGCACGCTGACTCTTTCCCTGGGCGGCGCGCAGAATGGGGAAAGCCGCTTTGCCGCCTGGAGCGGCTGCGATGCCATCTTCACCCTGCCAAGCAGCGCGGTGGAGAGCCTTCTTGCCCTGGCGGGCAGCAACTGACCCGAAAAAGGGAGCCTTCCGGCTCCCTTTTGCCATTATCGTGAAAGGAGGGATCTCATGCGGATCCTGATCGTGGAGGACGAGCTGCGCCTGGCAGAGACGCTGAAGGAGCTGCTGTACCGGCAGGGCTACAGCGCGGATCTGGCGCACGACGGCGTCAGCGGACTGGACAATGCCCTCAGCGGCATTTATGACATGATGATCCTGGATGTGATGCTGCCGAAGATGGACGGCTTTCAGGTCCTGCGGGAGCTGCGGGAGCGGGGCTGCGCCCTGCCCGTGCTGCTGCTGACGGCAAAGAGCGACACCGCCGACCGGGTACATGGTCTTGACTGCGGCGCGGACTACTATCTCACCAAGCCCTTCGAGGCGCAGGAGCTGCTTGCCTGCGTGCGGGCCCTGCTCCGGCGCGGCGGTGCCGCGCCCCGCAGCGACGAGACCCTTTCCTTTGCCGGCCTGACGCTGGATCGCGGCACGTTCCTTCTCAGCTGCGGCGAGCGCTCCACCCGCCTCTCCCGTAAGGAATTCGACATCTGCGAGCTGCTGCTGGCAGCCCGGGGACAGGTGGTGACAAAGGAGCAGCTGCTGCTGAAGGTCTGGGGCTATGAGTCCGACGCCGAGGACAACAATGTGGAGGTCTACATCTCCTTCCTGCGGCGGAAGCTCACTTTCCTGCACGCCGCCGCGAAGATCCGTACCCTCCGCATGGTGGGCTATGTGCTGGAGGAGGGCGAGACATGATCCGAAAGCTGAAATGGAAATTCGTCCTCATCAACATGCTCAGCGTCAGCGCCGTGCTGCTGGCGGTGTTCCTCTCGGTGTTCTTTGTGAACCGCGAGAGCATCCGGCAGAACAGCATGACCGTGCTGCAGCGGGTCATCACCCTGGACGAGCCGCCCACGGTCAGCTCCGGCGGCGCCCATGTGCAGATCCCCTATTTCACCGTGCGCATCTTCGGCGGCACGGCCTATCTCGCAGGCGGCAGCTATTATGAGTTCGAAAGTCAGGCGCAATTGCAGGACATTCTGAACGAATGCCTTGCCCAGCAGCGGGAGAGCGGCGTGCTGGAGCAGTACGGGCTGCGCTATCTCCGCTCCTCCTCCGCCCTTTCCGAGAAGATCGCCTTTGTGGACACCAGCTTTGAAACGGCCACCCTGCGGGGCCTGCTGCTCACCATGGCGCTGCTGGCGCTGCCGGCGCTCGCCATCCTCTTTGTCATCAGCCTGCTGCTGGCGGGCCGCGCCGTGCGGCCGGTGGAGCGCTCCATGCAGCAGCAGCGGCAGTTCCTCTCCGATGCCTCCCACGAGCTGAAAACGCCTCTCACCGTGATCCTCTCCAACGTGGAGCTGCTGGAGGAGGAGCTGCCGCAGGGCGACGGGCGCAAATGGCTCAGCAACATCGGGGCGGAATCCCAGCGGATGAAGACGCTGGTGGAGGAGATGCTGACGCTGGAGCGCAGCGAGTCTGCCCCCGCCGTCACCTTCGCCCTCCTCTCCCTCAGCGAGCTGGTCATGGAGGAGATCCTGCGCTTCGAGCCGCTGGCATATGAGGCAGGCAAGCCCCTGCGCGAGACGCTGGCGGAGGGCATCACCGTGCAGGGCAGCTCCGACGCACTGCACCGCATGGTCTCGGTGCTGCTGGACAATGCCATCCGCTATGGCCTTGCGGGGGAGGAGATCAGCGTGACCCTTCGCGCCGACGGGCGGAAAGCCCTGCTGACGGTGTCCAATGCCGCCGCCCCTCTGACGGAGGAGCAGCTGCGCCACCTGTTCCAGCGCTTTTATCGCTCGGACAGCTCCCGGGGCGAGCAGAGCGGCTTTGGGCTGGGTCTCCCCATCGCCCGGGCCATCGCGCGGCAGCACGGGGGCGAGCTGAAGGCAGAGCAGGCAGCGGGGCAGCTGCGGCTGACGGCCACTTTGCCCACCAACTGAAAAACAATGCCGGAAAGGGCGCTGCCCTTTCCGGCATTTCGTTTAATGAAGGGACGAGAGATCTCCCGCCCGCAGGTCGGTCAGGCGAATGGTCCTGACCGTGTCCGCGAACTCGATGGCAATGAAATCGTCCTCGTCGTAATAGAGCTGGCTCTGGTCGAACCAGCTGTTCTGATAGCCCACGGTGAAGCAGTTCGTCCCGCTGAAATCGAAGGGATAGGCGTTGATGCACTGCAGCCGCCGCTCGTTGGGGTCAAAGGGGTTGCGGCGATATTTCACCGCATGCAGGGTGAAGACCGGCTCCTCGCCATTCACGGGCTCGCTCTCGGTGTAGCCCACGTTCATCCGATAGCCCTCGTCCACGGAATCGAACACCAGCTCATAGCCGCCTTCCCGCTGGCGCACCGACAGCGCCACCTCGTCGCTGCGGGCGCTTTTCCCGATGCTGTAGAGGCTGTCATACGCCCCATAGAGGCACGTCACGATCAGCGCCACTGCCACCACCGCGATCATCACCTTGCGGATGGTGTCCTCCCGCACGCGGAGGAAATAGTCGATCTCCCGCCCCGCCTTTTCGAGAACGGGGGCGTTCTCCTCCTTCATCTTTTCATAACAGTCCCGGCAGCTCTCACACTGCGCCAGATGCTCCCGTACCGCCTCGTTGCTGGCCTCGCTGGTGAGCCCGTCGGCGTAGCTCGGCAGCAGATCTTTGATAATGTCACAGTTCATCGTGTTCCCATCCTTCCGTCACCTTTTGTTTCGCGCGGTAGAAAGTGACCCGCGCCCAGTTTTCGCTGCGGCCGAAGATCTCGCCGATCTCCCGAAAGCTCAGCTCCCCCGCCGCCCGCAGCAGGAACACCTCCCGCGCAGGCTCCGTCAGGGCGTGAGAGCGGCGATAGAGCCGCAGCGCATCCTCCCGCCGCAGCACGTCCTCCTCCGTGGAGGGGGTGGGCGGCAGCTGCTCCTCGTCGAGCGGCAGCGTCCCCTTTCGCCTGCGCCGCGCAAGCTCCTGATACCAGAGATGCTTGGCGATCTGGCAGAGCCAGGTGGAAACCCGGCAGGAACCGTCGAACCGCGGCGAGGAGCGCACCGCCTGATAGAATGTCTCCTGCGTCAGCTCCTCGGCCAGATCATCGTCCCGGCAGAGGGAACGGAGATAGCCATAGACGATGTGCGCGTATTCCCGATAGGCCTCGTCCAGATCTGTCATGGTCTCCCTCCTTTCTGCCCTGTTAATCCCTTTGGCCGCGTTTTCGTTACAGCGCGGCGGCGAAAATTTTCCGCCGCCGCCGTTTTTGGCCGCGGCCAGCCCTTTTTCCCATCATAGCACGCCGCCTTTCCCGGGAAAGGCCGCGCCGCCTCTCTTTTTTCGCTGCGCGGCGGTCTTCGCCCTTTTTCCCCCGCTTTTTGTCCTACAATGGGGAAAAAGGAGGTGCTGCCCATGAACTGGACGCTGCGGCCAAGACAAAACCTGTTGCAGCTCCCGCCGGAGGAGATCCGGCCCAACCCCGCGCAGCCCCGGCGCAGCTTTGATGACGAAACGCTCGCCTCCCTTGCAGAGAGCATCCGGCAGTACGGCGTGCTGCAGCCCCTCACCGTGCGGAAGGGCACGAATGGCTATGAGCTGGTGGCGGGCGAACGGCGCCTCCGGGCGGCGAAGCTGGCGGGGCTGAAGACCGTCCCCTGTCTGCTGCTGGAGGCGGAGGAGCGCCGCAGCGCGCTTCTGGCGCTGGTGGAAAATTTGCAGCGGGAGGATCTCCACTATCTGGACGAGGCTGCGGCCATGGCGCGGCTCATCCGGGAGCATCAGCTCTCGCAGGAGGAGGTGGCGCGGAAGCTGGGCTATTCCCAGTCGGCGGTGGCCAACAAGCTGCGGCTGCTGCGGCTCTCCCCTGCCTGCGCGTCCCTGCTGCGGGAGACGGGCCTCACCGAGCGCCATGCCCGGGCCGTCCTGCGGCTGGAGGATGACGAGCTGCGCCTTGCCGCCCTGCGGCACATGGCGGAAAAGCAGCTCACCGTTGCGCAGAGCGAGCAGTATGTGGAGCAGGCTCTCTACCAGATACAGACCGCGCCGCCCCGCCGCCGGCCCACCTATATCATCAAGGATGTGCGCCTGTTCCTCAACAGCGTGGACCGGGGCCTGCGTCTGATCCGGGAGGCCGGTGTGGGGGCAGACTGCCGCCGGGAGGACACGGAGGACGCCATTTTGCTGACCATCCGCATCCCCCGTGGGGCAAAGTGACCGCGATTGGTTACATTCTGTAAAAAATTCCAGACGGATTTGATGATAATTTGTAATGCTTTCCTATGGGATCAGTGGTATAATAGCGACGATCCGGTCTGTGCGCCGCTGTTTTCCGCTGTCCGGCACAGCTGCGCAGAGCGTCCCTCACCCGGCCGCTCTGCTTTTTTGTCCGCACGTCCGGGAACCGTCCGCTGCTGCGGCGCGCCATCCGCGTCCGGCGCGGCACCACATCGGTCAATTTGCCCGTTTCAGGAGGAGCCTGCCATGGCTGAAGCAATCAAGGGCGGCGCACGGCTGGAAAAGCCCGCGCCCGCCGGTCACAAGGCGCTGAAGATCACGCTGGGCGTGCTGCTGGCGCTCATTCTCGCCCTGGGCGGCGCGCTCTGCGCCCTGGCCTATACCAGCGACACCGTTTTCCCCAACACCACCGTCCTCGGCAATCCCGTGGGCGGCCTCACCGAGAGCGAGGCGGCGGAGCAGCTGGCCCCGCTGCTGCCGGAGGCTTATCGTTCCCACGGCATCTCCGTCCGGCTGGACGGCGAGGAGGCGCTGACCCTCTCTCTCGCGGATCTGGGGCTCTCGCCCCGGGCGGAGGAGAGCGCCCGCCTCGCCTATGCCGCAGGGCGCAGCGGCAATCCCCTGCTGGATGGTTATCACTTTGCCCGCTCTGCCCTGCTGGGGCAGGAGGTGACGCCGCCGCTGGATCTCAGCGACAGCGCCATCCAAAGCGCCGCGGACACCATCCGCGCCGCCCTGGAGCGGGAGGCGCAGCCCGTCCGCTGCCGTCTGGATGAGAACGACCCCGCCCATGTGTACTTTACCCAGGCGCAGGAGGGCCGCCGGGTGGACGGTGAAAAGCTGCTGAACGACCTCACGGCCATGCTGCGCAGCGGCAGTCTCGGCAGCGTGGACGTTTCCTGCGATGCGCTGCCCTATGACGAGACGGTGACGGTGAAGTCCCTTGCCGCCGAGCTCATTCAGGAGGGGCGCAGCGCCTGGTACGACGCCGCCACCGGCGAGATCAGCGAGGCCATCGTGGGCGTGTCCTTCGACCCGGCAGAGGCCCAGCGTCTGCTGGCCGACGCCGCCCCCGGCGAGGAGATCACCGTGTCCGGCGAGGTGGACTTCCCCGCCGTTTACAAGGCAGAGCTGGAGCCGGTGCTGTTCCGCGACGTGCTGGCGAGCTACACCACCAGGGTCTCCGGCACCGCCGCCCGTGTCAGCAACGTCCGCCTTGCGGCGAAGGCCTTCAACGGCACGGTGCTGAACAGCGGCGAGGAATTCTCCTTCAACAAAACAGTGGGCAAGCGCACGGTGGAACGGGGCTATCAGGCCGCTACCGCCTATGTGGCGGGCGAATCCGTGGACACCATCGGCGGCGGCATCTGCCAGACCTCCTCCACGCTCTATGCCGCCTGCCTCCACGCCAATCTGGAGATCACCAGCCGCACCGCCCACCGCTATGTCTCCTCGTACATCCCCTATGGTCTGGATGCCACCGTCAGCTGGGGCACGCTGGACTATCGCTTCCGCAACAACACGGATTATCCCATCCGCATTTCGACCTATTACGACAAGGGCAAGCTCACCGTCACTCTCCATGGCACCAAGACCGACGACACCTATGTGAAGATGACGAGCAAGCAGCTGGGCGAGGCCGTGGGCTGGGAGACGATCTATCAGGACGCACCCGAGCTCCCCGCCGGCACGCAGGAGGTCAAGCAGACCCCCTATACCGGCCGGAAGATCCAGACCTACCGCAACGTCTATGCCGCCGACGGCACTCTCCTCTCCAGCGAGAAGGAAGCTCTCAGCGATTATAAGTCCCGCAACAAGATCATCCTCGTGGGCACTGCGGGCGCCGTGACGCCTCCGGCGGATGGAGGTGCCGGCTCTGACGTGCCCGGTACCGACATCCCCGGTACGGATGCGCCCTCCGTCCCCGGCACGCCCACCGGCGACGACGAGATCGTGGACTGGGGCGACTGACATCCGGCAGAGCCGCGGCGCCCCTCCTCCCTTCCGGACGCCGCGCAGCTCTGTTCTCCAAGCCCCCCTTCGGCCCGCGGGCCGAAGGGGGGCTTTCGCTGCCGCGCCCTGTTTTTGCCATCATGATTGACATTTATCTGCAAATGCTCTAAAATAGTACCGCGTTCGCGGAAAAGCTCCGCTTTTTCCGCGCTTTCCGCTGCCGCGGCAGCAGACCGTTTTGGGAGGAATCGACCGTATGGAACATCAGGAACACATGGAATACCGTCACAGCTTCGTCATCCGCCAGGAGGAGACCGTGCGCTATCAGCAGTACGCCGGCGTCCGCACCGGCAAAACATACATCATGATCATCATGGTCGTCTTTACGCTGGTGGCCCGCGTGCTGGCCACCATGCTCATCGACGATATCACCGAGATGCAGATCATCCTCTGGTGCTTTGTGGGCATGATCCTGGGCATCCTTGCAGGCTATTTCCTGCTGCAGCTGGCCATCGCCTTCAACATCAGCCAGAAATATCAGAACGGCGCAGCCCGGGACTACGAGGTGGATATGCTCATCAATCCGGGCGGCATCTATGTCACCGACGGCACCCACGACATCCGCGTCTATTATGACAAGATGTATAAGATCATCGAAACTTCCGCCGATTTCTTCATCTATCCCGATAAGAAAACGGTGTTCCTCATCCCCAAGCACCAGCTGGACGACGTGAGAAAGGACAGCGCCATGCTGCGCGACATGTTCAAGACCTTCGCCCCCGACGACAAGCTGCAGCTGCTGAAGGGCTGAAATGACGGATAAAAACAGCTTCGGCCTGTGGCCGAAGCTGTTTTTTATCATACTGCTGCCCGGCGGCGAAAGGAATGAGACGTTTGATCGCCTTTTGACGCAAAAGCCCGCTGCACCGACCGGTGCAGCGGGCTTTTCGACAGGCTTTAGAGCTCCTTTTTCTGCCGGCGGATATCCTCGCCGAAGAAGGCCAGCTGCCGGTATTCCCCGTCCAGACGGGAGCGGATCTGCGGCGAATAGCGCCGTCCCAGCTCCGCGGGGCTCAGATTCGTGTTGATGATGGTGCACCTGCCCGTCTGCAAACGGCCGTTCACGATCTGATAGAGGGCACTGCGGACAAATTCCGTCAGCATCTCCGTGCCCAGGTCGTCCACGATCAGCAGGTCGCAGTGCAGCACCCGTGCCACCTCGCTGTCCGCGTCGGCGGCCTCGCCCTCGCGGCTGAACTTCTGCCGCTCGAACTGGGAAAAGATGTGTCCCGCCGTGTCGTACACCACGCTGAAGCCCTTTTCGCTGACC
>CAYPWQ010000009.1:0-16515 GCA_964414495.1 uncultured Oscillospiraceae bacterium | reverse complement strand
GGTAGAAAGCCCGTTCTCCGCGAAAAAGCGGCGCATTTTGGCGGCAGTGTTCCACCAGTAGTCGTGGTTGCCCTTGATAATGAGCTTTTTCCCCGGCAGCGCGTCGATGAAGCGGAAGTCCTGAAGGCTCTCCTCCAGTCCCATGGCCCAGCTGAGATCGCCGCAGAGCACCGTCACATCGTCCTCATGCAGCTCGGAAAAGCCCTCGCGGATGCGCTCCACATAGTTGGCCCAGCCGCTGCCGAACACGTCCATGGGCTTGTCGGAGGCCAGAGAGAGATGCAGATCGCCGATGGCGTACAGGGCCATAGACCGTCCTCCTTCCGTCTGTTATCCCAGCACGCGCAGCAGATTGCCGCCGAAGAGCTTTCGCAGCAGCTGCTCGCTGTGGTTGCGCCGGTAAAGCGCCTCGTAGAGCTTCGGCAGATCCTGCACGCCGGTCAGACCGCCCGCAAGACTGTCGCAGCCGTCCCAGTCGCCGCCGAGACCCAGGATATCCTCGCCGCCCAGCTCCCAGAAATGCTCCACATGGGCGATCAGCTCGTCCATGCCGCCCTTTTCGCCCACAAAGGCAGTATACACGTTCAGCCCCGCAAACCCCCGATTCTCAACAAGGGCGCGGATCTGCTCATCCGTCAGATTGCGGGCATGGGGACAGAGGGCGCGGCAGTTGGAATGAGAGGCGATGACGGGCCCCTCCGTGATCTCCATCAGATCCCAGAAGCCCGGATCGGACAGATGGGACACGTCCATGAGGATGTGCCGCTTCTGTGCCTCGCGCACAAAGCGGCGGCCCAGGTCGCTGAGGCCCCGGTCCGTCTCCTGCGCGTTGGTGCCGGAGATGGCGTTGGGATAGTTCCAGGTGAGATTGATGGCGCGCACGCCCCACTCCTCCGCCGCGTTCAGCAGGTTCACATCGCAGTTCATGAGCTCCGCCCCCTCGATGGAGAGGAAAGCCGCGATCCTGCCCTCGTGGAACGCCTTCGACGCCTCCGCCGCCGTGCGGCAGTGGACGGCAATGTCCTGATTGGCAGCCAGCTCATCCAGGAAGCGCTGGTGCTGACGGCAGACCAGATTCCAGAGCTCCTCGGGCCTGAACTGCCCAGAGGGAGCAAAGATGGCGAAGAGCTGGCCCGCCGTGGCAAATTCATGCAGGCGCGTCAGATCCAGCTGGCCGTCATTGCGGCGCAGAGGCTCGTTCCCTCTTACGCAGCGCATGCTGATGGTGTCGCAGTGTGCGTCAAAATACGGGATGTTCCACATAAGGTTCTCCTTTCCGCTCAGAAGGCATTTTCCATATAATTCAGCCGCAGCAGACGCGGCACGCTCTTCTCCTCGATATAGACCTCCGCCACGTCGAAGCGCACGGGACAGTCCAGCTGCTTCTCAGCCAGATACCAGGCGGCGGTTTTGCGCAGCTTCTCCTGCTTGCGTCCGTCCACGAATTCCCGCGGCAGACCGTGGCCGGTGGAGCTGCGCAGCTTCACCTCCACAAAGCAGAGCACGCCGTCCTTCTCCGCGATGAGATCGATCTCACCGAAGCGGCAGCGATAGCTGTGCGCCAGCAGCGTATAGCCCCGGCGGCGCAGCTCCCTGGCCGTTTCCGCCTCGCCGAAGAGTCCCATTTCCCGGGTGGTCATCGCTTTGCCTCCCATTTTTTCAGGAAGCTGCGCCGGTGGGCGGGACAGGGGCCAAAGCGATCCAGCATCTCATAGTGGAGCTTCGTCCCATAGCCCTTGTGCTTTGCAAAAGCATATTCCGGATACTGCGGATCCAGCACCTCCGTCACATAGCGATCCCGGCTCACCTTGGCAAGGATGGAGGCCGCCGCGATGCTGGCGCTCCGGGCATCCCCCTCCACCACCGTTTCGTGGGGGCAGGTGATGCCCTCGTCGCGGTTGCCGTCGATGAGGGCAAAATCCGCGGGGACCTCCAGCGCCCGGATCGCCCGGTCCATGGCCAGCATGCGGGCGCGGAGGATGTTGATCTCGTCGATCTCCTGTTCGCTGACCGAGGCGACGGCCCAGGCGAAGGCCTGCTCACAGATGAGGGGGTACAGCGCCTCCCGCTTTTTCTCCGTCAGCTTTTTTGAATCGTTCAGCCCCGGGATCAGCAGGCCCCGCGGCAGGATCACCGCCGCGGCATACACCGGCCCCGCAAGGGGCCCCGCGCCCGCCTCGTCCGCGCCGCAGACCGCGGTATAGCCCGCGGCATAGCAGCGCTCCTCGATCTCCCAGGGATGGGTCATTTCCTTCATCTTCCGTCCTCCGGCTCCTCCAGCGTGAACACGCCCAGCTTGCCGCCCCGGAACTCGTCCAGCAGCACGCGGCTCATGCGCTCGTAGTCTACCTCGCCCCGGGAGATCAGGAAGCCACGCTTCCGTCCCGCCGCCTCCAGCAGCTCAAAGCAGTTCTCGCCGTCTGCGGCGGTGATCTTATAGCGCTGCTGCACTGCCTTGGGATAGTGCTGCACCAGATATTCCAGCAGCCGTGCCGCCAGCTCCTCCCGATCCAGCACATCGTCGCGGATGGCACCGGTGAAGGCCAGCTTCACGCCCACCTCGGGATCCTCGAATTTGGGCCAGAGAATGCCGGGGGTATCCATCAGCTCCAGGGTCTTATCCACCGGCACCCACTGCTTCGTGCGGGTCACGCCGGGGCGATCCTCCGCCTTTGCCGTCTTGCGGCCGGAGACCTTGTTGATGAAGGTGGACTTGCCCACGTTGGGGATGCCCAGCACCATGAGCCGCAGCACGCGGCCCACCTGCCCCTTTTCCTCATATGCCTGTATCTTGTCCGCCAGCAGCGTCCGCACGGCGGGGGCAAACTGCTGTACGCCCCGGCCGCTCTTCGCGTCCACCTCGATGACGGCATAGCCCGCGCGGCGGAAATGCTCCGCCCAGCGCTTCGTGGCGGCGGGATCCGCCTGATCCACCCGGTTCAGCACCAGGATGCGGGGCTTCCCCGCGGCCATCTCGTCCACGTCGGGGTTGCGGCTGGAGCGGGGGATGCGGGCGTCCACGATCTCGCAGACCGCGTCCATATGCCCCATCTCCTGCACCACCATGCGCTTGGTCTTTGTCATATGTCCCGGGAACCAGGACAGGGAATCGAGCTGCATCCGCTCACCTCATTTCTCAGTTTTCCGCTCAGCGGATCAGACCCATGCGGGAAAAGTCCCTCTCGCCGCTTTCGGCGTCCGCGCCGGGGAACAGCAGCAGTGCCGCTTTGCCAATGACGCAGCGCTCATCCACCGTGCCCAGAGCGGAGGAGCGGCTGTCGGCGGAAGCGTTGCGGTTGTCGCCCATAAGGAAGAGGCAGCCCTCCTCCACCGTCAGGGGGAACGCCGTCCCCTCCTCCCGGAAGGTCAGCTCCCGGATATAGGGCTCGGAGAGGATCTTCCCGTCCACCGTGACGGTGCCGCTCGTAAAGTCGATGTCCACCGTCTCCCCCGCCGTGGCGATGACGCGCTTGACGATGGGCTCGCTGTCGAAGCTCTCCTTCCGCACGATGACGATATCGCCCCGCTTCAGCTCGCCTGCCAGCCAGGGGCGCAGGGTCAGCAGGCGATCGCCGCTTTGCAGCGTTTCCCGCATGGAGGGGCCCACCACGCCCACCACAGGCGTGAAAAAGCTCAGCAGCAGCGTCACCGTCACCACGGCGGCCACCATGGGCTGCAGCCATTCATAAAGCGCGCGGCCGGGGCTCTTCGGCGCGTCGGTCTGCGGCTGCGCCGCAGTGCGCGATGCCGCCCGCCGCTTCCGACGGCGGGGCGTTTCCGGCGCGGGCTCCTCCGCCAGACGGAGATCCAGTTCATCCTCCAGAGTAAAGCGCGCCTCGTCCACCGTTTTCATCCCCTCCGCACATTCAAATCAGAAAAAGTATATCAAAAAACCGTTAAAACAACAAGGGGTTTCCGCGCTTTTCGTCTTCATGGCAGCAAAAAACCACGTCACTGCATGGCAGTGACGTGGTTTTGGTCATGCTCTCTGCGGGGTCTGCCGGTTCCTTACGGCTGCTCCGGCGACCAGGGCTTCCGCACATCCGTCAGCGTCTCGCCGTTAAGCGTCAGGGTGGCTTCCGCGCCCTTATGGGTCAGGCAGAAGCTGTCGCCCAGCTTGGCCAGCGTCAGAAGGTCGCTGACAGCGAGGGCGGAGGCCGCGCCGTCCGTGACGAACACGATGGTCTTCACGCCCCGGTCGGCCAGATCCTTCAGCTGCACCCGCGTGATGAGGAAGCTGGCCTCGTCCCGCTGGACGGTGATGGTCAGCACCCCGTCCTTCTGCTGGCTCGTGCAGCTGACGGACAGGCCGTTTTCGCCCACCACCCGGTAACAGGCGACGGAGCCGGGTGCGGTGGGCTCCGGGTCGGGGTCAAAGTAGCGGATGGTGCCGGTGTTGGTGCCTTTCGCCCCCGCGCCGATGGCTTCGCCGGAGTTCGCGCTACCAGTGCTGCTGGCATCGACTGTGGCCTTGTTGCTGATGGCGATGGTGCCGGACATTGTGCCGGTCTGGCCGCTGCCGATGCCCGCGCCGGCACGGATGCCGGTGGCTGTGGCGGTCACCTTCGCCTCATCCTTTATGCTGATGCTGCCGGACATTTCGGCATAAAGGATGCTGCCGCTGCCGATGGCCGCACCGCTGCTGGCGGCGTTGCTGGTGGCATTCACCGTCGCGTTATTCTCAATATCGATTTTGCCGGACATTTTGCCACTGGTGCCACTGCCGATACCGGCACCGGAATGAATATTGCCGGTGGCTGTGGCGGTCACCTTCGCCTCATCCTTTATGCTGATGCTGCCGGACTCGGTTATATCGCCGGCTTCGCCGCTGCCGATGCCCGCGCCGCCGCGTTCGGGTTTGTTGCTGGTGGCATTCACCGTCGCGTTATTCTCAATATTGATTTCGCCGGACATATCGCCACCACGTCCACTGCCGATACCGGCACCGGCGCCAGAGATGTTGCTATCGACAGTGGCGGTCACCTTCGCCTCATCCTTTATGCTGATGCTGCCGGACATCTCTTCGGAAGAGTTCGAACCAATTGCTGCGGCGCACTTTCCAAAAGTACCGACTGACTTCACATCCAGCGTGCCATCGCCGGTGATGGTCAGGTCGCCGGAGGAGACATGGATGCCCGCGCCGCCGCTGTCGTTGGAAACCTTGTTATTCTCGCCGGACACGGTGATGGCGGCGTTGGACGCGCCAACCTCAATGGTCCTGGCGTTGACATTCTCGATGGTCAGGTTGGCCTTGTTTTCCCCGGTGGTGGACACGGTGATGCTCTGGGAGCCGTCGCCGCCGGTGATGGTGGGTGCAGAATCATCTGCCTTTATCCCATTCTGATTCACATACTGGGTACCCTGTTCATCGATGCCGACCGTAACGCTTCCTTCGTCCAGATTATACTCTGCGGCATACGCCGTCAGGGTGGAGGAGCACAGCAGGGCCAGCACAGTGGCCAGAGCAAGTAATTTCTTTGTCATGGAGAGGTCCCCCTTCCGCTTTTAATTTGTCAATTTATTCTATCACCTCCGCAGCGAAAGGTCAAGGATCGTTTTTTCGCTGACAAACAAAGGTCTTCCTGTTGTGGCCAAAAGGTCGAAAAATGCAAAAACGGCTCTCCCCGAACGGGGAGAGCCGGATGCGCTCAGAGCAGCAGCCCCGTGAGCAGCGCCGCGGCAGCCGCCGCCACCGCCACCACGATGAGAGACTTTCTGTGATAGGCCAGCCACACCGCCGCCAGCGCGCCCGCCATGGACGCAAGTGGGTCGGACGTGGCGGAGAAAATAGCGGGGATGGTCATGGCGCTGAGCACCGCATAGGGGATGTAATAGAGGAAGCTGCGGAAAAAGGGCGAACGGATCTGCCGCCGGAACAGGGTGAAGGGGACCACGCGGACGAGATAGGTCACGCCCGCCATGACCACGATCTGGAGGATCACGTTCATGCCGCCGCCTCCTCTTCTTCCCGCACGGGGAACCACTTCGCTCCAAGCGCTGCCGCCGCCACGGAGCAGAGGATGATGGCAAAGCCGCCGGAGAGCTGCGGCAGACCATAAGTCACAAGAACGCTGCACGCCGCCGCCAGCAGCACCACGGCCCGCGTCCCCCTGTCCGCCCGGGCCGCAGGAATGAACACCGCCAGGAACATGCCGTACAGCATGATGCCGAGGGCATCCGTCAGCACGGCGGGCAGCAGCTCGCCCATGGCGGCGCCCACGAGGGTGCCGCCGCCCCACCCGGCCATGGCGATGAGCGTCACGCCGTACATATACGCGGGGGTCAGCAGCCCCGGATAGCCGGAGCAGACCGCAAAGATCTCATCCGTGATGCCGTGGGCCGCCAGAAGGCGGAAGGGCGTGCGGAAGCCGGGATCCAGCTTCTGTGAAAGGGAGATGCCCATGAGGGAATATCGCAGATTGATGACGAACTGCGTCAGCGCCATTTCGATCAGCGTGCCGCCCGCCGCAATGACGCCCACGCCCGCCACCTGACCGGCGGAGGTCAGATTGCTCAATGAGATCGCCACCGCCTGCCCAACGGTGAGTCCGGCATTGGATGCCAGGATGCCGAAGCCGATGGCCACAGAAAAATAGCCCAGCGCGATGGGCACGCCGTGGCGCAGCCCCTCGCGGAAACGCGGATCCATATGCGCTCTCCCCTTTCAGCGAAGAATATACCGCATTATACAACGGAACTCCCTGCTCTTTCCATGGGTAACTTGCATAAGAATGCAGAGCGTTTCCCCGGTGGGGGAAAGCACTTCCGCCAGCGGCGCAAAAAAGAGGAGCGATCCGAAGATCGCTCCTCCTAATGGATATGGTTCTGCGGGGATCAATTACCGTACAGACGGACCCATTCCTTTTCCATGGCAGACCAGTCGATGGTCTTGTACAGCGTGATCCATCTCTCGTAGAGATAGCTCTGCTTCTCCACGAAGGTACCGCTGCGGCCATAATCGTGGTAGTTGCCGGCCTCGATCATGTTGAAGTAGTACCAGGACTCGGCATAGTTGTCGCTCCAGTCCACGCAGTTTTTCAGCTTGCCTTCCGCGTTCACGGCGCGCTGGAGGATGCGGTTCAGCATGGCCACGGTCTCGGCGCGGCTGATGTTGTCATCGGGACGGAACTTGCCGTCGCCATAGCCCAGCACCCAGCCTCTCGTGGCGGCATGCTCGATATAATCCTGCGCCCAGTGGCCCTTCACATCGGGGAAGGTGGCCGTGGTCTCGATCTTGCCGAAGGTCAGATCGAAGCGGGCCAGCATGGTGGCAAACTCTGCGCGGGTGATGCGGTCATAGGGATGGAACTTGCCGTCGTTATAGCCTGCGATGATGCCGGCCTTGGTCAGCGTGGACACCGCCACGTTGAACCAGTTCTCGCCGTTCACATCGGGATAGCGGCAGCTGGTGGCCCAGAATTCCTCGCGGGCCTCCTCGGTGAGCAGGCGGAAGAGGATGGCAGCCACCTCAGCGCGGGTGATGTCGTTGTTGGGACGCACCGTTCCGTCGCTGTAGCCCATGATGTAGTTGACGTGCTCTGTGGTGAGCCAGGGCGTTTCGGCCTTGGGCAGCAGACCGTCGTCCACCTCATAGACATAGGGCTCGACCTCGGCGGTAAAGACCCAGTCCACACCGGCCACCAGACCCTGCAGGTCGTTGCCGGCCTCCAGATCGATCGTCAGCGTCACGGTGAGCTCGGTCTTGCCGTCGCCGCGGAACTCGCCCAGCTTCACGCCGTCCTTCAGATCGCCCTGCGCCAGCACCTTGCCGTCCTGTGCCACCGTGAAGGTGACCCAGTCGGGATAGCTCGTGGTGAGCTTGACATAATCCTCGTTCTCTTTCTCCGTGCGGAGGAAGAGGCGCACCGTGTCGGCACCGATGTTCTTCGTGCCCACGGTGATGGTCTGCGTGACGCTGTCACCGGGCATCATGCCCTTCAGGTCGGTGAAGAGATCCGGGTTCTCGCTGCCCGGGAAGAAGGGCAGCAGGGCGTTTTCAAACTCCACCTTGCGGGTGCTGCCGTTATAGACCACGTTGGGGGTCAGCTTGCTGCCGGCGAAGGCCGTGACGCCCAGCGCACTCAGCAGCAGGAGCAGCGCCAGCCCCAGAGAAAGAAGTCGCTTCATGCTCTTTTTCATTGCTTCTCCCCCTCCTTCAGCTCAGAGTGGCGGGATTTACGCCCCAGGCGTAGATCGCGCCCTGCGTGGCATTACCCTGCACCACCTGCACGGCCTCGGCCAGCACCTCCACATGGAGGCTGTAGTCGGTGGTGGGGGCACTGGTGCTCCCCTTCACCACGGTGATGGCCGTTGCGGTCGTTGCGTTGACAGCCACGTCGGCCTTGTGATAGTAATAGCCGTCCGAGTTCTTCACCCAGCCGGATCCGAGGGTCACAGTGTAATCCGTGCCCTCCTTGGGGGCCTTGATATAGACCGTGCCGCTGCTGTCCTGCCAGGTGGCGACCAGCGCCACGCGGATATACGCATCCGCGTCACCGGTGTTCTTCACCGTAATGACCTTGCTGGTTCCGTTCAGCGTTTCCTGCACCGCGCAGGAGACTTTGGCGGGGGTGAAGGTGTTGGTGATGCCGCTGGAGCGGGTGGTCAGATAGGCCGCGGTGACTCCCAGCACGGCGGTGAGGATCAGCGCCAGAGAGAGGATCAGTGCGGCAGGCTTTTTGCTGGTTCTCATTATGCGTTTACCGGACATGTTTCACTCCCCCTTTCTCAATGACTGAGCAGCGCTTGCACGACGCTCTTGCCGTTGCTCCACGCGGTACCCGTCCACCTGTTGTCCACATAGTCGCTGCCGGATAGCCACTGGGTCTTGTTGTCGGTTGCCGTGTTTCTCAGGTTGTTGGTAAAGTCCAGCTCCACAGAGCAACTATCCGGAGCCAAGGTGTAGATTGTTTTATGATCGTGTTTGGGTGCCCCTCTGCCGCTGACGACTAAGCTCTCCGATTCAGGCTTCCAGCGCCAGCTCCAGCCGGTCTCCTCCTTGACCTGATACCGCTGGCCGCAGAGGAGGCCCGCGATCTTCACGCTGCTCTCGCCCTTCGGGATCACGACCCTGAGGGTCTCGCCGCCACTATAGGAACCGCCATTTGTGCGCGTAATGGTGAGGATGACGTCCTGCTTGTAGCTGTCCGCGCCGCTCCACTTCTTGGTGATGGTCAGGTCGAAGGTGTTGACATGGACGGTGAAGGACTTACCGGTGTATGCCACAGAACCGGTCAGGCCGTTGCTGAACTTGTAATTCAGGCCGGTGACGTTGATGGTCTGGTCAGACTCGCCCACGGTATAAACGCCGTTGGCCAGACCAGTCACGGCACCATAGGTAAATGCAGTGCTCGCAGTATCCACGCTGGGCTTACCGCTGACGTCATCTTCTGTCACACTGGTGTGGCTGCCGTCGCTCCACGCTGCCGTGTAGCTCACGCAGTTGGCGGCCAGATCGACCGCCACGCCGCAATCCGCCCAGGCATCGTTGGTGTTCACGGTGAAGCTGGGCTGCAGCACATGGACGGTGAAGGTCGTGGTGTAATCGCTGTAAGCCGCGCCGCCCAGCTTCAGCATGGCGGTGACGGAGGTGCAGTTCTCGGGCTTGGCAGGAACTTCTGCACTGGTGTCAGTCACCTTATAGTCATAGCTGACGGTGGGGGCAGTGCCGGTCGTCGCGGCCGTCTTGCTGTCCACCGTATCCGCCCAGGTAACAGTCCCCATGGCATTGCCCAGCGTCACGCTTTTGCCGCGATAGATGGTCACATCGCTGGCGGTGAGGGTGGGCTTCAGGACGTGGACGGCGCAATTGTCGCAGGTGACATGCGTCGTCACGTCCGTGGTGCCGATCTTGGCCGTTGCGATGTTCATGTCCGTGCGGCAGTCGCTGAAATCCGTGTACTTATAGGTAAGATCCAGCGCGGGTGCGCTGCCCAGCATGGTCACAGCGGTGGAAGCGGTTTCACCGTGCTTCCACGCGGTGGAGGTCGGCGTGAGCGTGGGCGACTGACTGAGATAGATGATCTCGTCGCTGTAAGTCAGCACGGGCTTGAAGACGAGGATGTTGGCGGAGGCGCTGGCAGTGCTCTTGTTCGTCGCTTCATTCGTCTTCGAAGCGACGGTGCAGGAGACCGAGTAAGTCGTGTCAACCGCCAGGTTCGTCTTGGCCGTGTCCGTCGTCGTCACGCTGATGTCCACAAACTCGTTCTGCCAGCTTGCCAGACCGTAGTTCGCTGCGTCCGGATCAATGGTGACCGTTCCGGCCTTGATGGTCACGCCGGTCTTCATCTGATCCGCCGTCACGCCGCCGAGAAGATAGACGTTCTTGTCATTCACATTGCTGACGGAGACGGTCTTCACAGGCACATTCGTCGTGCAATGATTGAAATTCTTCACCAGCGTACTGTTATAGTACATGCCGGAGGAAGCTGTCACGTTGGTGGGAACACCGTCACCACCGAGGAAACCGGCCTTGGGCGCGATGTCGAATTCGATCACCAGCTTTGCGCCGTGATAGGTCACGGCGCCATTGTTGTCCGTCGTACCCACCCAGTTTTCGGAATAGTTAAAGCCACTGTAGGACACCGTATCACCGCTGATGGCAAAGGTGGTGGCATCGTTGTTGTTCACAAAGCCGGTCGCGGTGTAGCGTTCGGTATGCACGGTGGCGGTAGTACCGGACAGCTGGAAATACTCCGTGATGGTATCACTCAGCACGGTGTTCGCATCCAGAGAAGTATTGTCACCGCCGGTGGTGGTGGTGCTTTCGATCTGGGCGAAAATGGCATCCAGCTTGTCATTCAGGTCATTCGCATAAGTGGCAGAATGTGCGCCACCATTGGCAATGTCCTTCAGGTTGCCGCTGTTTTCAGTGCCGATGGCAACGGTGTAGATCGTCACGCCATCCATGCTCTGACTCACAGTAACCGCCTCGGCACCCCGCTTATATTCACCGCTGGAGAAGAGGATGAGGATCTTTTTTGCCGCACTGCTGGAATCAAAAGCATTTTGTGCCTGGATCAGACCCTGATCCAGATAATCGTCGCCTTTGGTCACACGGGCAGTATTGTTATTCACCGCCCAGCCGCTCGGTGCATCAGTGAACGCACTCTGCGTGATCACTTTGCTTTTGATAGCCGTAACGTTGGAGCTGTTTACAAGCCCCATAGGGATCACAATGTTCGATTTGCCAGAAGCTGTATCTCCCTGATTGCCCTGATCGTTCGCTGCATACTGCACGACAGAAACACGATAATCCACACCGTTCTTCTCTTTTGCCGCAGCTGCTTTCCCTTCCAGATCGTTCAGGAAATTCTGGACGGCGATCTTTTCAGCATCGATCTTCTTGATCTGGATGCCTTTATCCTTTTCTGCATATGCATATTCCAGCGGAAGCCAACCGTTATTACCACGATCATGGTCAGTATCATCGGCACCAGTAAGCGCCTGCCACGCCATATAATACCAGCCGGAGTCGCCCATCGTATCCTTGTTTGCGCCGTTATAGTTTGTAAACTTTTCAGGAAGGAACAAGGCAGGATTATACTGCATTCTCTGATTATGGTCTAACGCCATGCCGTCCTTCAGCCGATAGACGTTGATGTTACTGCCATACTCCTTATCCAGCTTATCTACAGAAGCCAAGTTGTCTCTTGCACCGACATTAATATAAGTGTTCATCGTGTCGGACACATCCATGGCGATGACGATATCAAGGGGCTGATATGCCGTTTCGGACTTGATCACGACGTCATCCTCGGCCCAGGCTTCCAGCTTGACCTTATAGGTGCCATTGCCATTATCCGACACGGTCTTCACCGTCTTCACCTTGCTCACGTCATTCTCCGCACTTGCGCTGACGGCCAGAAGGCCCAGCGCCATGACCGCGCAGAGGACGAGGGTCACGATGCGCTTCATATTCTTCTTCATGCTTCCTCGCCTCCTTTACGCTGCGGGCCAGCCCTGCACGGCGGTCACGTCGGCGCTGACGTTGTTCTTCTCCTGCACGGCCTGCGCCACCACGTCGATGGTCACGGTGCAGCCCTGATAGGCATTGCCCATGCCGCCCGCAAAGCTCACGTTCTCGAACAGCACGGCGGCAGCCTCCGGCGCCATGGCCTCGTGGTAATAATACCAGCCGTCCTTCGCCGTCCACTTGTCACCGTCCACGTCGAAGCTCACGCAGCTGTTATCCAGCTCCGTCCGGCCGTCGGCGGCGGTGACGGTGACCTCCACCTTGGCCCGGGCATAGAAGGCGGCGGTGCCGATGTTGGTCAGCATGGGCTTTTTCGCCACGGTCTGGCCGGGCATGACCACATTCCTGAAATGATAGGTCACGCTGGTGGTGCCGTCGCCGGAGCCGTTCTCCAGCGCGTCCCACTGGCCTTCAGCCAGCTCCTCGGTGAGCGAGAGCTCCACGGTGCCGGTGGTGATGACGTTGGTGGCGCGGCCCTCGTAGGTGAAGGCGGCATAGACGCCGCCCACGGCCGCCAGCAGCAACAGCAGCAGCGAGAGCAGCAGCAGGGTCTTTTTCTTCCTATTCACAGGATCACCTTCCATTTCATTTCTTTTCCAGAAGTCAGGACGGCCGCCCGCAGGCGGAGAAGCCGTCTTCACTTCTGGAGCGCAGATAGGGGTATGCCCCGTGGGAGAGCGGGAGGCTCTCCCACGGGGAGGTAGGTAGATGGATTAGAACGCAGCGTTGTAAGCAGCGTACGCATCATCGAGGTTTGCCTTCTGAACAGCGTAAGCCTTGACAGTGACGGTCAGGTCAGCCAGCTGGCCGTTCTCGAGGAACGTGGGAACGTTGACCTTCGTGAACAGAGTCTCGCTGGTGCCAGCGGCGTGTGCCTGCAGGAACCAGAAGGTGTAAGTGATGGTATCAGCGGTCACATCCTCAGAATAGGACAGGAACACGGAAGGAGTGGACTCGCCAGTCTTGGTCAGGTTCGTGCCGTTCATGCCATTCCACGTAGCCTGAGCTGCAGTGTAGTCGGCCACACCGCCGGAGACCAGCCCGCCCGCACCGGCGAGGGACAGCCAGGTGCCCTTATCAACATCAGTGTTATCATACAGTTCGTACAGCTCAGCGCGGTTGCTGATGGTCACGGTAGCGACCAGCCAGCAGTCCTCGGAACCCTGGTCAACAGTGATGACGGGATCCTTGTCGATGGTGGAGCCGGGGATGAGCTTGGCCGTCCACGCATCATTCACCTGATCCTGATTCGTGTCGGTATTGAACGTCTCGGTCAGAGTGATGGCCACCTTGCCGGAGGTGAAGGTGTTCACAGCGGTCTCATTGTCGGTGAAGTAGGCCAGGGTGCCGCCAATGATGCCGACAGCCAGGAGCGCGACCACAAGGGCCACTGCGGTGATCTTCTTTTTCATAAGTCGATCTTCCTTTCTTCGTTTACATGTTTTTTATCAGAATCATGCGGGATGATTTGATACGGGGATCAGGTGGTGGGGAAAGCCCAACCCTTCGCAGCGTCATCGGCGGTGGTCTGAGTAGTGTTCTCAGACTGGTGAGCAAACGCCTTCACGACGACGGTCTTGTCCGCAAGAGTACCGATATTTTCTTCGGTGATCTTCGTGCCATCATAGGTGACCGTGGAGAAAACCGTCAGAACCTGTGCAGCAGAAGCAGCATCAACAACGTCCTTATAGCGATACAGGGTCTTGTTGCCAGTCTTCTGAACCGCAGTCCAGTCAGTGGTGCTGATATTCAGCGTACCAACGGTATCGCTGCCGATGACCAGATTGTTCTCGACGGCAACATAGACATAGCACTTCTCGCTGCCGGAGGCGACGGTGATCTTGGGATCCTTGCTCTGAGTAGCGCCGGGGACGACCTTGTAGCTGGTGCCGGTCGTCTCAGCCAGGGAAATGCTGACCTTACCAACGGTAAAGGTGTTTTTGACTTCGCTGGATTCTGCGGTCAGATAAGCCAGGGTGCCGGTCACGCCAAGGGCGAACACCAGAACCAGAGCTGCGACCATGGTGAGCTTCTTCTTCATGTGTGTTTCTCCTTCAAATCAAATTTTTTGGGGGCGGTGCGATATTGCAAACGGGCGGGAACCGTCACGTTTACGACTGGGTGATGGGGGCTTACTGTTCGTCCTGCCGGCGGCGGGCCTTTTTCTCGGCGTCGCGCTTGTCCGCATTCTCGGCGGCGCGGAGAATGTCCGGCACGAAGAGCAGGATCAGCAGGATGATGCCGCCGGAGACGGCGATGTACAGGCCGGGGGGCTGCTGGATGTAATTCGCAAAGTAGCCCAGGTACGGAATGGTGAAGACCGGGGTGCCGATGACATTGCGGTAATGCACCAGTGTGCCGTCCTCGGCGTCGTTGGCCACGCCCTTGGTGCGGAAGCGGACGACGGAGGCATCCTCTTCATCGGGGACGATGCCCACCACGCGATGGGTGACGATGGTATCCTCGTCCAGCATGAAGGTGATGTCATCGCCCTCGGCGATGGCAAAGGGATCCACGGACTTGACGTAAATAATGGAGCCCACGTGATAGACCGGCTCCATGGAGCCGCTGAGCACCGTGTACACCCGCAGGCCGAACAGACGCACGCCGGCCAGCAGGATGGCCACGATCACCAGAGCGGCAACCAGGATTGTGGTGATAGCGTTCCAGACTTTTCCAAATGTCTTTCCCATTGAATTCTCTTCTCTTTCGTTATTTGATCCGGGCGGGCAGGGGCATCGTCAGATGTTCCATCTGACGGAAATGGCCCGGGCCATTTGGTGCACGTTCACAACGTGTTCATAGTGTATCACGATTATTTCCATTTTTCAAGAGGGTCGGCGGGAAAAGTTATGCAAATTTCAAGCTGTATCGAGGGACTCTTAAAAGCCTTGCGCTGCAAGGCTTTTCTATGCTCTGAGCATAGACGGATTAACGGAATCTTAACTTCGAAAGAATAAAAATCCGCTGGAAATTTCGGCTTTTCTCCTCATTCGATTTTCCAATTCTAAAAGTGGGATTTCCGATAAAAAGTCTTGAATAGTTCCGGAAAAACGGGGCAAACTGCTGGAAACACGTGAAAAATCGGAGGTACGCATGGCGATCTGGAGTCTGAGAGTGATCCTGGGGGCGGAGTATGTGCTGGTGCTCTGCTGCGGGCTGCGGGATCTGTGGCGGAACCGGCGAGGCGAACTGCAGGGCCGGGACCGCTGGGCCAAAAACGCGCTGATCGGCTTTGTGGGCGACTTTCTCGATACCCTCGGCATCGGCAGCTTCGCGCCCTGCCTGTTCGCGTTCAAGGCGCTGCATGCCCTGCCGCAGGATGCGCAGGGGCGGGACCGGGACGAGCTGGCTCCCGGCACGCTGAACGTGGGCCATGCGCTGCCGGTGATCGTGGAGGCGCTGCTGTTTCTGGATTTTGTGGAGGTGGAGCCGCTGACGCTGGTGGGGCTGCTGCTGGCGGCCTGCCTGGGCGGTCTGCTGGGGGCGCGGTGGGTGTCGTCCTGGCCGGTGAACACGGTGCGGCTGGCTCTGGCGCTGTGTCTGCTGCTGACAGCGGCGGTGGTGCTGATGAAGCAGCTGGGCATCGGCCCCTACGCCGGGGCGAACGAGGCGCTGCTGGGGCTGCACGGCTGGAAGCTGGGCGTGGCTCTCGCGGTGAATTTCTTCCTCGGGGTGCTGATGAATCTGGGCTTCGGGCTGTACGCGCCCTGCATGGGGCTGCTGCTGGCGCTCGGCATGGACGTGGGGGCCATCTTCCCTATCATGATGGGCAGCACGGCCATCCAGATGCCCCTCTCCGCCGTGGTGTTCATCCGGGAGGGCAAGTACGATCCCAAGGCGGCGGTGATGATCGCGGTGTTCGGCACACTGGGCGTGCTGGCGGCGTTCTTCCTCGTAAGAAGCATGGATCTGACGGTGCTGCTGTATCTGGTGATCGCGGTGATGCTCTATACCGCCGCCATCTATCTCCGGGACGGTCTGCGGGCCCGGAGGCAAAACAGCTGAAAAAGCGTCCCGCCGCGGCGGGACGCTTTTTTTCGGAAAGACGGTTGTATTTTGTTTTTTCCTGCGGTATGATATACCTATATAAATAAAATGGTGTATTGTGCGCCAGGCAATGACAAAGAGGAGAGAATTTATGGTCACGAAAGAGACAATGCAGAGAGGGGGCGGAGTCCGATGAGCATCGGCAGCAGCATCCGGCGGCTGTTCTCCGCCCGGAACATGGCGGAGGGCGCGCCCTGGAAGCGCATTCTGGAGTTTGCCGTCCCCATGCTGCTGGGCAATCTGGCTCAGCAGCTCTATAACACCGCCGACACGGTCATCGTGGGCAAATACGTGGGCGACAACGCCCTTTCCGCCGTGGGCAGCGCCAGCCCCATCCTGAACCTGCTGCTGGCCCTGTTCGTGGGCATCTCCACCGGCGCGGGCGTTGTGGTGTCGCAGCGCTTCGGCGCGCAGGACCGGGAGGGGCTTTCCAAGTGCATCGGCAACTGCATCACCCTCTCCGCCATCGCAACGGTCATCATCATGGTGGT
>CAYPWQ010000008.1:0-17908 GCA_964414495.1 uncultured Oscillospiraceae bacterium | reverse complement strand
GGTGGATGGCCTCGTCCATGTCCTTGACGGTGGTCATCTGATGATGGAAGCTGCCGACCTGCATTTTCTTCTCTGCCATGTTGTGTTCCTCCTTATATATTCCGGTCAGAATGATCGCTCCGCAAGGAAGCGGCTTTTGAAGCAAATTGATGATATCGGATCGGAGGAGGGAAGGGAATCCTACAACCTGTCGGGATTTTTGCCGCCGCCATCCGACAAGGTGTGGAAAATGACGGAAAGGCAGGAGAAACCGGCGCGGCATTTGTTGACAATGGCGGAAGGGCAGGGCTATACTTTTTCCATACCGGGGCGGATGCACGGGCAGAAAGGAGAAGCGGCATGAAGATCAGCGCGGCGCTTTTATACCATTACCTCAGCGAGCGGTATCCCATCTCCCGCTATGGGCGGGGCTTTCGCAGCGCGGAGCTGCCGCTGCCCGCGTTTTACGAGCGCGGCGCGGCGCTGGAATACGGGCGGCTCTATCTCGTCCGGACGCAGGATCTGCCGCAGCTGTCGCACACGGACTGCCTGTTCCTCTGCGTGGGGAACCGGCCCGCCAACGTCTGGAGCTACTGGCAGGGCGAGGTCTACTATGTGGAGCAGCCGCAGCTGGACATTTTCGCCCTCTTCAACGCGGTCAACGCCTTTTTCGACCGCGTGACCCGCTGGGATCAGCGGATGCGCGACCTGCTGGACAGCCGCGCCGACATCGAGGAGTTCGTCCGGGCCAGCATCCCGCTGTTTGAAAACTCCATCACCATCACGGACTACGATCTGCGGGTGCTGGTGGACTGCATCGACGTGGAGAGCGACGGCCAGCGCCGCATCGTCATCAACAAGCAGTTCAGCCGGGTGCCGCAGGAGGTGGGCCGCCGTCTTGCCGAGAATTATGCTCAGAACGTGCGCAACCGTGAGCCCTTTTTCTACAAGGGCCAGCGGGAGGATCCGGACGGACTGAACTACTGCATCAATCTCTATCTGGGGGACAGTTACATTGGCTCCTGTTCCATCCGCAACCGCCTGCACACTCTGCACGAGAGCGACTGCCTCCTGTTCCAACAGTTTGCGGAGTACATCCGCCGCTTTTTCTCCCAGCAGACCCGGGCCTCGGCCAGTCAGCCCATCACGATCAAGACCATTTTCTCCGATCTGCTGCAATGCTTCCCCGTCAGCCGGGAGGATCTGAACTGGGCGACGGAGCTGCTGCACCGGAATCTGGCGCTGCAGGGCGTGCATTTCGGCAGCTGGCAGTGCGTCGTCATCCGCAGCGCCAACCGGGGCAAGACCCTGCCGGAGGGCTATCTCTGCGCGGCGCTGGAGAGCATGCTGCCCCGCTGCACGGCGGTGACCCACGACGGTCTGCTGGTGTGCTACCGTGTGCTGGCACAGGAGACGGAAGAGGAGGACGTGCTGGAGCGGATCCTGACGCCCTATCTCCGGGACATGAATTTCCGCGCCGCCGTCAGCGCGCCGTTTCAGGATATCTTCAAGGCGCGGGATCACTATCTGCAGGCCTGCGCTCTGCTGGACAGCGGCAGCCGCCATGCGCCGCAGCGGCAGCTCTATTTTATGGAGGAGTTCATCCTGCCCTACATGCTGGAGCACTGCGCGGGGGGCTTCGACGCGGAAAATGTGCTGCTGCCGGGACTGCGACAGCTGCGCCGCCGGGACGGCGGCATCGACTACTGGGATACGCTGCGGCGCTATCTGGACAACGAGTGCAACGCCTCCCGGACGGCGCAGGAGCTGCACCTGCACCGCAGCTCTCTGCTGCCGCGGCTGGAGAAGCTCCGCAGCATGGTGGACATGGACACGCCGGAGCAGCGGCTGTATCTGCGGATGTGCATCGCCCTGTGTGAGCTGACGACGCGGGAAAAGGAGCCGGCGGCGCAGGGCTGAAAGACCCGCTGGGTGAAAGAGGAAAGAGGAAAAAAGAGACACGCGGCGCGTGTCTCTTTTTTGCGGGCGGCGGTAAGCCTCGTGATAGTTTCCATTTTCAGGATGCTGATGGCTGCGCTGCCCACAGGAACGCCACACTGCCGCACCAGGAGAGAAAAAAACGATATAATGATCGAAATTATCTATGTTTAAAGGCGGGGGCGGACAAAAGGCCGGGACCGGCGGACACGCTGCGCCGCAGGCAGGGTATTATCAAATATTCCGTCATATTATCGAACCTATCTATTTGACTAAAAATTAGCAAGGGAGTATCATAAAACCAAATGAGGACGGATCCTGCCGGGATCCGTCGGAAAACAGGAGTTAAAAAATGCTGGAAAATCAAGAGAACTCCACCCAGCTGCAGGATCTGACGAGAAAGCAGCTGCTGGAACTGGAACGGGAGAAGAAAACCAAAACGCAGCGCTGGCTCGACCTGGTGGTCTGGCTGCTTCCTTTTCTTGGCGGTCTCATCGCCATCCTGGAATACACGCTGCTGCCCGATAACAGCCGCAACAAGGTGCCCTGGGTGTATCTGGCCTTCCTGCTGATCCTGGTGGGAGCCTACGCGGTGTACTGCGTGGTGTCACTGGTGGCGCTGAAAAAGGGCAACCGCGACGTGATCGACAAGCAGCACTATCGCGCGCCGCTGTATGCCGCGCTGTTCGTGCTGCTGGCGGTGTATGACTATCTGACGCTGAAGACCGGCATCCTGAAGCAGCCCTTCGTGCCCTGCATGAGCTTCATCCTCAATGCCTTCCTCGTGGATTACAAGATGCTCATCGACTGCACGCTGAACACGCTGAAGCTGCTGTTTTATGGCTATTTCATCGGTGTCAGTCTGGGTCTTGTCACGGGCATCACCTGCGGCTATTCCAGGCGCTGCCGCTACTGGCTGGATCCCATCATCAAGTTCCTGGGCCCCATCCCCACCTCCACCTGGATCCCCATCATCATGGTGGTGGCCAGCTCGCTGTACAGCGGCGCGGTCTTCATCATCGCGCTGGGCTCCTGGTTCGCGGTGACGGTGGCGTCTCTCACGGGCATCTCCAATGTGAGCAAGGAGTATTTCGAGGCGGCCCGCACCCTGGGTGCCAACAGCCGCCAGCTGGTGTTCCGCGTCGCCATTCCCCATGCCATGCCCTCCATCCTGCAGGGCTGCACCCAGGCCATGAGCTCGTCCTGCGTGGCCATTATGATCGCCGAGATGCTGGGCGTGAAGTCCGGCCTTGGCTGGTACATGTCCTGGCAGACCGGCTGGGCCAGCTATGACAAGTCCTTTGCCGCGCTGTTTGTGATCTGCGCGATCTTCACCGTGGTCACCAACGGACTGGAAAGGATCAAACGCTATCTGCTCAGATGGCAGAACGGAGCGGATAAGTAATGGAAGAAAAGAAGAATGTTTGCCTGAAGGTGGAAAACGTCAGCAAGGTCTTCGCCAAGGTGGACGGCGATGAGCTGACCCATGCGCTGCGCGATGTGAGCACCGAGATGCGCAGCGGTGAGTTCGTCTCGCTGGTGGGCCCCTCCGGCTGCGGCAAGTCCACCATGCTGCGCCTCATCGCGGGCCTGATCCAGCCCACCACCGGCACCGTTACGGTGGACGGCCGGGAGATCAAGGGCCCCGCGCCGGATCGCGGCATGATGTTCCAGAAGGCCACCCTCTTCCCCTGGCTCACGGTGTGGGACAATATCGCCTTTTCCCTGAAGATGCAGGGCACGCTGAAGGGCAACGAGGACAAGGTCGAGGAGATGATCAACATCATCGGCCTGCAGAGCTTCCGCAACGACTATCCCGGTCAGCTTTCCGGCGGCATGGCCCAGCGCGTGGCGCTGGCCCGCTCCCTCATCAACGAGCCCGACATCCTGCTGCTGGACGAGCCTCTGGGCGCGCTGGACGCCTTTACCCGCATGAACATGCAGGATGAGATCCTGAAGATCTGGCAGCGCAAGCGTCAGCTGGCCGTCATGGTCACCCACGACGTGGATGAGGCCATTTACATGGGCACCCGCGTGCTGGTGATGGAGGCCGGCCCCGGCCGCATCATCGCGGATATCCCCATCAAGGAGGATTTCCCGCGCGACCGCTCCTCCGCCAGCTTCGTGGAATACCGCAATGAGATCCTGAACCGCCTGCACTTCGGCGGCAAGCACAACTGAGTTTATACGGCAGAATCTGCCTTATAAAAAAATGAAAACTTTGAGGAGAAACAAGATGAAAAAGACACTTGCTCTGCTGCTCACCCTCATCATGACGCTGTCTCTTGTCGCCTGCGGCGACGGCGACGCCTCTCAGATCCAGGGCGACTCCAACAACGACGGCCAGATCGAGGTCGGTACCCAGGACGACGTGGAAGTCAACGTTTCCGACAAGCACCTGGACGCCGCTGAAGCTTCCGCTTCCGGCAACTGGGAAGCCCTGTTCACCCCCATCGATGTGGATGGCCGCGCCATCGACATGGCCAACTTCGACCTGACCCCCACCGCTGAGGAAAAGGCTGCCATGGAGAAGGAGCCCGCTTACGGCCGCACCATCAACTACTTCATGTCCGACGGCTGCACCTCCGGCCCCACCATGGCTGACCATCTCGGTTACTTCGCCGAGGCTGGCCTGACCGCCGAGGGTGTGAAGGGCAGCAGCGACGTCGAGGCTCTCGGCGCCGGCCAGGTGGACGTTGCCACCGGCATGATGGCCAAGATGCTCGTTCCCATCACCAACGGCGTGGACATCACCTTCACCGGCGGCGCCCACATCGGCTGCAAGTCCCTGTACGTTCTCGCCAACAGCGACTATAACACCACCGCTGACCTGAAGGGCCAGAAGATCTCCGTCCCCAACGGCATCGGCAAGTCCGACTATAACATCACCGCTCTGCTGCTGGATGCCGACGGCATCAACTACAGCACCGACGTTGAGCTGGTTCAGGTCAGCTCCGACGCCTGCGTTGCCGCTATGGAGAACGGCGAGATCGCCTGCGCTCTGCTGAGCGACACCTATGCTTACGCCATGGTCAAGGAAGGCACCCTCAAGTGCATCCGCTCCCAGCTGGACAGCGACTTCGCTGACCGCGTCTGCTGCGTTATGGCCATGAACGGCACCTTCGTCAAAGAGAACCCCACCATCGCCAAGAAGGTGGCGCAGGCCGTGCAGAAGGCTCACGCCTGGATGCGCGACAACTCCGACGAGGCTACCAAGGTCCTGATGGACAAGGGCTGGAACGGCGGCAACTACGAGATGAACATCATGATCAACAACTCTCTGCAGTTCGGTCTGTCTGATGCCTTCACCGAGGACACTCTGAAGGACTTCATCTCCCGCTATGTCCGCCTGGGCCTCATCACCAGCATGAGCGACGAGGCTGAGATCCTGGAGCTGGCCTGGACTCCCGTTCTGTAAGCTGGATCTTTCCCATTCATAAAAAAGCAGGACTTCGCCATGCGAAGTCCTGCTTTTTTGCGTCCGCCGCGCAGCCCCGCTCCGAAAAAATTTTCGCAGCCCCTCTTGACAAGCTGGTTTACATCGTGTAGACTCGCATTAAGGACGACAACATGTAGACCGAGGAGGAATGGATCGTGGACGACAGAAAAATGGGCGCGGTGGAGTCCCGCTTCGCCGATCTTATCTGGGAGAGCGAGCCGGTCAGCTCCACCGAGCTGGTGCGCCGCGCAGCGGAGGAGCTCAGCTGGAAGAAATCCACCACCTACACGGTGCTGAAGCGCCTCTGCGAGCGGGGGCTGTTCCAGAACCGGGAGGGGACGGTGACTTCGCTCATCTCCCGGCAGGAGTTCTACGCCGTGCAGAGCGAGAGATTCGTGGAGGAGACCTTTTCCGGCTCTCTGCCCGCCTTTCTTGCCGCGTTCACCACGCGCAAGCAGCTCTCCGAGGCGGAGATCCGTGAGTTACAGGCTTTGATCGACCGGAACAGGAGGGACTGAGATGCTGGATCGTCTGTTTATGCAGGTGCTGGATATGAGCAGGGCCGCGGCCATCGTGATCCTGTGCGTGCTGGCGGCGCGGCTGCTGCTGCGCCGTGCGCCGAAGGCATTTTCCTATGCGCTGTGGGCGGTGGTTCTGTTCCGGCTGCTGTGTCCCGTGACGCCGGAGACAAAGGTGGCCGTGGTGCCGGAGCTGCGCTCCACTGCCGCACAGTACACTCTGGCGGATCAACCCATTTCCTTTGCCGGGGCCACACAGGCCGCGGCGGAGGCGGCATACAGCGCCGTTACCGGTGGCAGCGGGACAGCTGCCGCGCCGGAGAGCGCTCCGCGTCCCGTGCAGCAGATCGAGACGGAGCGCCGGGACGAGCAGGGAACGGCTGCCACCGTTACCGCCGACCGCTGGGAGGTCTGGATCCTCTTTGGAAAATACGTCTGGTGCGCGGGCGTGATCCTGATGGCGCTGGGCAGCGGCATCTCCTTCCTGCGGCTGAAGCGCCGTCTGCGGGAGGCGGTGCCCCTGCGGGACAACATCTATCTGGCGGACAGCATCGGCTCCCCCTTCGTGCTGGGGCTGCTGCGGCCGAAGATCTATCTGCCCTCCACCCTGTCCCTGCGGGAGCAGGGCTACATCATCCGCCACGAGCAGGTGCACATCCGCCGCCTGGATCCGCTCTGGAAGGCGCTGGGCTTTCTGGCGCTGTGTCTGCACTGGTTCAATCCGCTGGTGTGGCTGGCCTTCATCCTGGCGGGCCGGGACATGGAGATGAGCTGCGACGAGGCGGTGATGCGGACGCTGGAGAGCGACATCCGGGCGGATTACTCCGCATCGCTCCTGAGCCTTGCCACCGGCCGCCGCATCATCGCAGGCACGCCCCTGGCCTTCGGCGAGGGCGACCCCCGCTGCCGCATCCGCAACATCCTCCGCTGGCGGCAGCCCAAGCGCTGGATCAGCGTGCTGGCGGCGCTGCTGGCGGTATCGGTGACAGCGGCCTGCGCGGGCAATGTTCCGGGCAGTCAGAAGGGGGAATACAGGGATATCGACGAATTCCTGTCTCAGCAGGATGTGGAAAAGCGCAGCGACGCAAAGCAGCTGCGTCTGGAGCGCACGGATGGCGGCACCGCCGTTTTGCAGGTGAAGGGCTGGCAGCTCGACACCCATAAGCTGGCGGAGGTCACAGACCTGACCGAGGATGGGACGCTGGAATACTGGTACTTCCAGTGGCTGACGCAGGTGGAACTGGACGGTCTGACCCAGGACGACCTGATGACCACCCTTTACAACAGCGACTGCATGGCTCTGGACTGGGAGAGCTGCCACAATTTCGTTGCCCTGCGCTATGACGACGGCAGTGTGGACATTCTTCTGGAGGGTGAGCTGCCCGAGGAATTCATGACGTACCGCCATAACGGGGCCGAGGCGCTCCACGACTGGTATGTGGTGGAGAACCGGCTGGATCTGCCCCTCTATGTCACGGACTGGGCGGCTCATCTGACGGATGCCGACGAATCCGTCACGGCAGATGGCTTCCCTGTGCACCGCTATGACGGCGAGGGATGGTATCTCTATCTCCCCGCCCGCGGCTGGGCCATGGCACCCGCGGCGGAAAACCGCTGGCGCTGGTATTGCGGCGCGGACAGCGCCTGTTCCCTGACGCTGGAAAAGCTGACGACGCCGGTGGAGCCGGATCAGACCGGGGCGGAGAGCAGCGCCGACGGCGCACAGAGCAGAGTAAGCTTCGTCTCCGCGCCGGACGGCGGCAGCTTCCGCATCACCGCGCAGTGGCCGGAGGGCGATGCGCTGTCCGCAGACCTGCGGCACATGCCGCAGCTGCTTCAGCTGATGGCCGACAGCTTCACTCTTGACGAGCGCATCCAAACCGGCGGCGGGCTGCTGGCGCGGCTGGCAGCATTGCGGGGCGAGGACATCGCCTTCGTCAGCTGGGACGAGGAGCGGGGAGGAAACCCCACCCTCGATGAGCTGGCTGATATGATCCGCCATGCCGTGATGGAGGGCATGCTGCCTGACGGCGAGAGCCTGACCGTGAACGGCTCACTCAGCGATGTGGTGTGGTCGCTGGATGTTTATCTGGGCGATGCGGAGGCCACAGAGTGGAGCGGCGATGACGTGCTCTATCTCTGGGCGGGTCAGACGGAGAATGTAGTGCAGATCTTCGGCGGCAGCAATCTGCCCCGGGAAATGGTGCTGGTGAAGGACGAGGCTCTCTATCAGCTGATCCGCACAGGCCTTGATACCGAGCCCGCCCCCATCGATCAGGCGGCGTATCGCAAGTGGCAGAGCATCGTGGATGCCTGGCTGGCGGAGCGGAGCTTTGACGGAGACGGCGTTTCCGTCAAGCGGGAGTTGACGGGCTTCTATCTCACGCGGGAGGAGCTGGCCCTCGGCGCGGAATTCTACCTCATCGAGAGCGTGGGTGTGGTGACCCCGGCGGAAAAGGCACCCTCGCTCCTCGCGGGCGGCGCGTATGTGGACAGCGACCTGTGCATCCACTACGACGGCAGCGAGAACAACATCCTTGTCCTCATCGACGGCGAGGCGGCGGGCTTCACCAGCTGGATGTGGCTGGACATTGACAGGGGTCTCGACCGCTGCGCCACGCGGGATGACCTGCGCCGCTGCCTCACGACGGAAGGGCTGGCGGGCAGCGCGGCGGATGTCGGGATTGAGAGCGCGGATCCCAGCGTGGACTTTACCGGTCGCGCGCTGACCGTTGAGGTGGACGCGCTGGACTATGACGCGCGGCTGGCGCAGGTGAAGGCCGAGAGCCTCGGCGGACAGTACTGGGAGGGCGAGGGCTGCCTCGCCTGGGTCACGGAGCTCACCGGCACGCCCCATGCGCAGCAGTACCGGCTGGACATCCGCTTTGCCGACGGCACACTGGCGCAGCTGCCCCTGCCCTGGGCGGACTATCCGGCGGTGGCCCTGCCGGAGAGCACGGACTATCCCGGAGGGTTCTTCTGCTATGACCTGCGCTTTGACGACACCACCTATTTCAACGACGGCAATTCCATCAACCATGTGGCGGGAACGTATTACTATGCTGTGGATCTCGCGGCAAAGACCGTGAGCCTCACCGTGATCCGCTGAATCAGAGCCGTGCGCCCTGGGGACAGTCTGTCCCCGGGGCGCTTTTTCTGTCTTGCCCCCGACGGAAAAGGGCGGTATCATGAAAAACAGAGGAAAATTTTCCGAAAACGGAAAAAGTTTTCGGAAAAGTGAAACTGCGGCGGCGGAAACGCCGTCTTATGGTGTAGAAGGCCTTCTGAACAGTACGGCGGACGCGGCACAGGGCTGCGCGCCGGGAAAGGTACGATGCGCATGACAGATGAAAAACTGATCGCTCTGTTCTGGGCGCGGGATGAAAGCGCTATCGGCGCGGTGCAGGAGCAGTACGGACGGCTCTGCCGCGCAGTGGCGGGACGCATTCTGCCGGATGCGCGGGATGTGGAGGAATGCGTGCAGGACAGCTGCCTGAAGCTCTGGAACGCCATTCCGCCGGAGCGTCCCCGCTCCCTTCGGGCATATCTCATGCGGCTTTGCCGCAACACCGCGCTGGATCGCTATACCCGCGAAACGGCGGAGAAACGCTCCACCGCGCTGACCACCGCCTTCGAGGAGCTGGAATTCACCCTCTTCGACGGGCGGGCGGAGCAGACGCTGGACGCGCTGGCCCTGCGGGAGTCGCTGAACCGCTTTCTGCGGCAGCGCAGCCCCGAGGCGCGCAGCTGGTTCCTTCGCTATTACTGGTATGGCGAGAGCATCCGCGAGATCGCGGAGAGCTGCGGAGAAAGGGAAGCAAAGGTCAAAACAGCGATCTACCGGCTGCGGCGCGACCTGCGTGAGACGCTGGAGGAGGAAGGAGTACTGGAATGAAAGAGGATCGGTTTCAGATGTTCATGAATGCAGTGGACGAAGATTTGCTGGAGGAGGCGCAGATGACGATGAAGAAGAGTAAGAAGGGACTGTATGGGATCCTGGCCGCGGCGGCCTGTGTGGCTGTGGTGGCAGGTGTGCTGCTTCTGCCCGGCGGCGGCAGCGGCGTGACGGCGGACATTCTGCAGGAGAAGGGCTATGAGATCCCCCTGCCCAGCGGCGCCAGCGGCGTGAGCTATGCTATGGTGGAGACCGCGGCGGGCGAGGCGGCGCAGGCCAGCTACCGCTATGACGGCAGCGATTACGTCTGCCAGGTGATCCGCACAGAGGAAAATGTGGGGGCAGACGCCATCTGCTGGAGCAGCAACGGCGTGAACATGGCCCTGACGGAAAATGACGGCGCATCCTGTGTCAGCTGGTACGAGCTGGAGCAGGGGCTGCAGTGGAGCCTGACCACGGCGGACACCGGGGCCGACCTGATGACCACCGCCAGCGGCATTCTGGAGCTGCTGGGCTATGACGTGGCCGTGGCCCCCGAGGGCGCGACGGACGTGACCTATCGGGCCTTCCAGCAGGACGGTCTGGTGATCGCAGAGACCGGCTTTACCTATGACGGCAGCCGCTGTGCCTTCCATGTGGCCACCACCTATGAGATCGAGGAGAATTTTGCGGATATCTCCGGCGTGGAGCTCAGTGGCGAGAGCAAGGCCGCGGAGATCGGCTGGTGCGCGGCCCGCGTGATCGTGGACGCCAACGGCCACGGCACGGTCTGCTGGTTCGACATCGCCCCCGGTCTGCTGTACAGTCTGGAGATGGAGAGCGGCGCCACCGAGAGCGGCCTGCTGGCTCTGGCCGAGCAGCTGTACGCGCCCGCACAGGACGACGTGGGCTGATCGAAAACGGAATAAAAAAAGGAGGGCTGACGAAAGTCAGCCCTCTCTTTTTGCCGCTTACAGCAGCGAATGGATCACACCGTCGCGGCACTGGTTGGGCGTGATGACATAGGGAATGTTCTTGGAGTCCATCATGTTGTGGGCCCCGATGAAGCCGCCGGGCTCGTAGGGGAACATGGCGGTATCATACATGTTGCCAAGACCGGAGACGATCTTCACCAGGATCACGCGGCGGCAGCCGGGGCGGGCCACATCATGGAGCTCCTGCCGCTCGTAGGGCATGTTCTCCAGCTTGACGAGCTCCCGGCGGATCTCCTGCACGATCTGGTCGCCCAGACGGTGCGCCGCCATGATGCCCTCTGCCGTGCGGCCCTCGCCCTCGGCAAAGAGAAAGTCGATGTGCAGCACATAGTCCGAGGCGGCGGGGGTGCCCGCCCGGTCATAGACCACCTGCTCGCGCAGGATGCCCTCGGAGGAGCCAATGTTGGACGGCTGGAAGCCGCTGCCATCCTCCACGCCCGTCAGCATCACGGTGACGCCGCTGAGCAGATGCGTCACGCCCTCGCCCAGCTCGCCCCGCACCTTGCAGGCGATGGGGGAATAGTCCAGATTGGAGTTGACGAACATGTCGTTCTCGCCGGGGGCCAGGATGCGGACGTTGACGCTCTTCACCCGGGGCTCCGCTGCGGCGAGATGGTCGGCGATGCTCCTGCGGATGGTCAGCACGCCGCGGTCGATGGAGGTGACGTCGCCGAAGCGCACCTCCCGGATGGCAAAGACCTTCCGCGTCAGACGGCGCAGGGCCTGCTCCGGCTCGCTGCCCGCCGTGACGGGCTTGCCCGCCCTGCGCAGCTTGTTCTTCACCAGAGCCACAGCTTTCATGGCGTCGTAGTCCGTGAGATTGTTTTCGCCCACCACGCAGGACTCGTAGCCGGAGGCGGACTTGTTGAAGTCGATCACGCAGTCCACATACTGGTTGGTGCACACCAGACGGCCCTGCTGGGCGATGTAGCTCAGCCCCACGCTGGGGATGCCGCGGATGCCCAGCTGCTCGATGACGTTGACAAAGTCCACATGATGGTTTCCCCAGGCGTCGATGGCGACGATGGCCGCGTCCGCCCGCATCATCTGGGCAATGTCGCCCACACGCCTGGCAGTATAGATCTTGTCGTCGCAGACCTCGGAGACGCCGTCCACGATGATGCCGGCGAACTCCAGATTCGGATCCTTCGACAGCGCCTCCGTCACCGGGCAGCGGTAATGGTGCAGCGTTGTCATTTTGATACTGGGTCCCAGTCCCATTTGTTATCCCTCCCTGAAAGAAGCGTGTTGTTGGGAAAAGGGCATAAGGGGACAAACGTCCCCTTATGCCCTTGTGCTGATTGCAGCGATCAGACGTTATGACGATACTCGTAAGGCAGGACCTTGGACTGGTTGAAGCTGGGGCAGTCGCGGACCCACTCCAGGGACTCCTTCACGATAGCGGTCTGCATAACGGGGTTGTTGGGCTCACCGGCGTTGGAGCCGATGGGCACGTGAGGAGCGGTGATGCGGGGCGCACCCTGCTGACGGGCGATGGGAGGCAGCGCGGCGATGACGACGCAGCTCATGCCCTCGGCCTCGCAGCAGCGGGTCACGATGGTGGCGGAACGATGGCAGGTGCCGCAGCCGCCGGTGCAGAGGACGATGTCCACGCCCTGGGCCTTCAGCTTGCGGGCGATCTCGGGGCCGGTCTCGTTGGTGAACTTCTCCACGTTGCCGCCGCCGCCCATGAAGGTGTAGGTCTCTTCGGGCAGAGAGCCGATGAAGCCTTCCTCGACCAGCTCATGCAGACGGTCGATGGGGAACATGGCGTTGACGTCCTTGTTGATGTCGGAGTTGTCGAAGCCGCCGTGGGTGACCATCAGCTCGCTGGAGGGGGTGTTGAAGGGGATGGTGCGATAGGAGAAGTCGCCGGAGGTGTTGAAAGGCGTCTGATCCTTTCTGTGGATGCCGCCGGCAGTGATGAAGGCGACCTTGCACTCGCTCAGGGGCTTCTTCAGTTCAGTGAACACCGGCTTGGGGGTAACCGGCACGAAAATTTCGGACCGCAGTCCTTCCTTGGTGGTCAGGTTCATGGTTGTTCCTCCTTAAATCATTTCTGCGGGGATGTCCCGCTTGCCGATCACATTCATCCAGCTGAAGTAGAACTCCGCGTTCTGGCCTTCCTCCAGGGTGAGCGGCGTGAATGCCCAGCGGCGGGGGACGTTCACCGTGCCCAGATCGTTCATCACTCTGACGCTGATGGCGGTGTCGTTCACTTCGGCGATGGTGCCGCCCACCAGCGTGGGCAGCAGCTCGCAGTCCGTGCGCAGCTCTGAACAGTCATAGTCCAGAGGCTGCTCCACGATCTGGATGTAGCTGAAATAGAACTCCACCTCGTGACCCGGCTGCAATGCGCCGTCCACGCGGATCAGATGCAGGGGTACGGTGATCACGCCCAGCCGACCGTACAAAAATACCTTGGCGCGGTCTTCATAGACGGCTTTGACAAGCCCGCCCATTTTGACCGGATTGATCATGTAATCCATTAATGGAGCGTGCCGCTCTCCACGAGCTTGGTCTCGGGCAGGCCCAGGATGCGGTTGTTGGCGTTGATGACGTCGTTGTTCCACTTCTTCTCAGCGGGGAGGATCTCCACGCCGGCCATCTTGTTCTTCAGCATCTGGATGGCGCGGGCAGCGACTTCCTTGGTGACGCAGGAGGTACCGGCGATGTCGTTCTCGAAGCCGCCCTTATCCATGTTCTCTTCGACCATGGCGGTGGCGTACTCGTTACCGACGACCAGCTGGCCCTGGTATGCGCAGAAGGACACGCCGACCACGGGGATGCCGCGCTTGCCGGCCTGACCGATGTGCTGGATGAAGTCGATGTGGTTGTTGCCGAAGCCCTCGGTGGTGATGATGACACCGTCGAGATCCAGCGTCTCCAGCAGAGTGCCAAGGCGCTCGGAGACCCACAGCTTTTCGTCGTTGACCTGGGGAGAACCCACACAGACCACGCCGATCAGGTCGAGCTCGGTGTCGGCGGCGAGGCCTTCCACCAGGGGCTCACGCAGATAGTGACGGGTCATTTCCTTGGTAGCGGGGCCGATGCAGACCAGCGCGTGGATGGAACCGTCGCGGACCTGGTTGGGGGTCAGCATGATGGGCACGTTGCCGCAGTCCACGTTCTTGGCGCCGCCCAGGATGCCGCAGGGCTCGTTGGGGCAGAGGACGTTGTCGTGCATAGCGCCCTGACCCATGATCTCCTTGACGAGCACCACGCGGGGGTTACCCTCACGGCGGACGTCCTCGCACAGCTCCTCGCGCACCACGTTGCCCTCATAGCCCTTCAGCTCGTTGCGGACAGCCTGGATGATGTAGTCCTGGCACTTGTGCGCGGCGAAGGGGCCGGGACGGGTCATGCCGGAGAGTCTCTGCACCACAGCGTGGCAGCGGATGATGATGTCGTTCTCGTCGGCGCAGCCGGGATGACCGAAGTACATCTTCTCATCCAGCCAGCCCTCGGAGGAGCCGAACTCGTGGACCTGAACGCCGTCCTCGTCCACGCCGGTCAGCATGAATACAACGCCGTCCACGACCTTGGTGATGCCCTCGCCCAGCTCGCCTTCCACCTTGGTGGCGATGGGGCAGATGTCCATGATGGTGTTGGTGTAGATGTGTCTCTCGTTGGGATGGATGATATCCAGCTCCAGGCTCTTGCAGAGGCAGTCTTCCTTCACAGCGGCCTCAACGATGCGCTTGTCGATGGTGATGACGCCGTCCTTGATGGAGGTGGTGTCGCCCAGCTTCACATCGTCGATGCGGATGTGCTTCTTGACCAGGGTGCGGATGACGTGCTTCTCGCCCAGCTTCTTGCCGCTCTCGGCGACGGGGGCCGCGGCAGCGGGAGCTGCACCGGCGAAGACGGGGATGTCCATCTTCAGACCGTCAAACTTCTCTGCCTTACCGATTTCAATATGAATCATGCCATTTCCTCCTACGTTTGTCTGCACGGCTGCGGGAGCTTCTTCCACGGCAGCGGGTGCTTCTTCTGCCTTTTCTTCGGCAGTCTCATTGATCTTGTCGAGTACGTCCTTGGTGATGGGAGTCAGTGCTTCCATGTCCTGAAGAAGGGTGCTGCCGAGAACCTGCTCAATGCGCAGGCTGTCGGGGGTGAGGGTCAGCAGACCCGCCTCGATCATGTCGTCAAACAGACCGGGATCTTCCAGATCGGCGGCGCTGATGACCAAGCCCTTTTCTCTTCTGCAGCAGAAGATGGCGGGGTCTTTCAGGTGCTTCTGCAGGGTTTCCTGTGTGATAGACAATGTTGCTTCCTCCTTGTTGAAGTTTTTTGGGGCGCGCGGGGAAGTACGCTTCGATACTGACGGGACGGGCCCGCCCGCATCGCTGGCGACTGCCGGAATGACAGGGCGATGAAACAGGCGGGATGGGCCCGCACTCTGCCGCGTGACGGGCCCATAAACGCCTGCAACCTTCATCCAGACGCAGCCGACAGACAGGAAACCGCGAACTGGAGAATTTTCCATCGTTTTTTGCCGGCTCTGATATCGTTTATCTGCATATTGAACAAGAACCGGGCGAAAAATTCTGAAAATTTGTTTATTTCATCTCTCTGCACTTGCATTCTATCGTCAAATGTGGTATTAGTAAACCGACATTGTTTAATGATTGACATGCACGCCGTTCATGCCAGTCTCAAAAGTGGAGGGGGAGGATCGTCCGCCATGGATATCAACCGACTGCTGCTGCTCTGCGACATTGCGGAGACCAAAAATCTGACCATGAGCGCCGAGCGTCTGGGCTATACCCAGTCCGGCGTGAGCCACGCCATCAACAAGCTGGAGAGCGAGCTGGGCATCTCGCTGCTGAAGCGGACGAACCGCGGCGTGGAGCTGACGCGGGACGGCGAGCTGCTGCTGCCGAAGATCCGCATGGTGGTGACCCACAGTATGCGCCTGCAGGAGACCATCGACTCGGTGCACGGGCTGCAGCGGGGCTCCATCTGCATCGGAACCTATTCCAGCGTGGCCAACCGCTGGCTGCCGCCCATCCTGCACCGCTTCCAGCAGCTCTATCCCAACATCAGCATCCGCCTGAAGGAGGGCGGACTGGAGGAGATCGAGCAGTGGATGAACGACGGCAGTGTGGATTTCGGCTTCCTTAGCTGGCGCGAGGGGCAGAACTTCAAGTTCATCTCTCTGGCCCGCGACCCGCTGTATGCCGTCACGTCAAAGGACTATACGCTGCCGGAGGAGTACCATGGGGTGTTCCCCATGACGGCCTTCAACGAGCATTCCTTCATCGCGTCGGAGTTCGGCGTGGACATGGACGTGACCGTGGCGCTGCAGATCGCCCGGATCAAGCCCTGCGTCAGCTTCACCTGCCGGGATGACCACACCATCGTCTCCATGGTGGAGAACGGACTGGGGGTCAGTCTGCTGCCCGCACTGTTCATCGAGGGAACGGAGGATCGCATCCAGAAGTTCCAGACCGATCCCTGCTATGTCCGCACCCTTGGCATCGGCATCGTGTCGGAAAAGAACCTCTCCGTGTCGGCCAAGGCCTTCATCAAGCTGGCGCGGGAGATGATCGGCCGCATGAAGTTCGACCCGCCCTGCGGCTGCTGACCGGGCGCCGACATCATGAAAATCCAGAAAAAGGAGGGGCTGACCGCTTCGGTCAGCCCCTTTTCTGCGGCCCGGAGGCGGGCAAAAACCGGGATTGTGGGGAAAATGCGCAGAAAAATCGCGATTTTTTCGCGCTGAAGGAAAGAAATCGCCGATAAAATATTTACAAAACGGTAAAGATTTGGTATCATAGCAGAAACCGTTTCCTGAGCTGCCGCCCGCATCCGCGGGCTTTTCCCATTGCCGCGCGGCTGCGCGGCCCAAACTGACGAACAGGAGGCAAAGCGAGTGAAACGACTGCTTTGTATGCTGCTGGCGCTGACGCTGCTCTTCACGGGCACGGCGCTGGCGGCGGATGCGCTCCCGGAGGAGAGCGCAGAGGAGACTGCGGCGGAGGATCGCCGCACCAGCTGGACGCCCAGTCAGGCCATCATCGACTTCATTGCGGGGCAGGAGGGCTTCCGGGCCAAGCCCCATCAGTCCGGCGGCCACTGGTATGTGGGCTACGGCACCCAGATCAGGGCCGGACAGTACAGCGGCGGCATTTCCCGGGAAACCGCCATGGCGCTGCTGAAGGAGGATGTGGACAACTATGTCTGGCGGCTGAACAGCTATCTTGCGAAATACGGCATCGCCGTGACCCAGAACGAGTTCGACGCCCTGCTGAGCCTGACCTACAATCTCAGCACCACCTGGATGAATTCGTCCTACCGCCTCAGCAAGTGCCTCATCGCCGGGGCGGAGAATTACACGGATCTGGAGATCGTGAACGCCTTCGGCTCATGGTGTCGCGCGGGGGGCAGGGTGCTGCCGGGTCTGGCCCGCCGCCGCATCGAGGAGGCGAAGATCTTCCTCTATGGCGACTATGACATTTATAACTACACCTATTATTACGCCCCGGACGAGAACGACCTGCGGCTGACGGCGCTGCTGGAGCGGCTGGAGGATCTGGAGGCGGCGCTGCTGGACGGCGTGGACAGCGAGGGTCAGCCGGTGGACGGCGCCACGCTGGAGGCAGAGATCGAGGCGCTGCGGCAGGAGGCTGCCGTGCTGGAGGCGGATATCGAGGCCGAGGACGCCGAGGCGGTGCGCGGCCCCAGCTATCCGAACGATGTGGAGGTGGACTATACCTACGTCCGCTATGACGCGGGCAAGGGCAGCACCGACACCGGCATGATCTATTACCGCAAGGGCGAGCCCTATGGCGAGCTGGCCTCCGCCACCCGCGAGGGCTATCGTCTCGCCGCCTGGGAGACCGACGACGGCGAGCGCATCCTGCCCACCGATGTGCCCACCCGGGCCCGGGCGGTGCAGGCGGTCTGGACCACGGGGGCGGTGGATCACCGCAATCTGACCACCAGCCCCTTCGCTGACGTGTCCATCGATGCCTGGTACTATGACGAGCTGAAGGAGCTCAGCGGCAAGGGCATCATCAGCGGCTACGCAGACGGCACGTTCCGGCCCAACGACGCAGTGAGCTGCGGCGCGGCGCTGAAGCTGGTGCTGCTGGCAGCGGGCTATCCCGAGCAGGCCCCCACGGGGAAGAGCAGTCTCAGCGGCTATCTGACCCTGGCC